>CAKTKX010000083.1 GCA_934572365.1 uncultured Oscillospiraceae bacterium | reverse complement strand
TGAAAGGGGTTATATTCGGCAACGATACCAACGGTTTTCAAAATTCTCCCTCCTTTTTTTGAAAAAATTCCCTTGAGGGCTTGAGAAATTGACGCAAATGCTCTATAATGTGTTCAGTTATGGCTATCATATCACAAACCGACCAAAAAGAAAATATTTATTTAGGAGGCTTTCCCCAATGAATGTACTGATTATCAATGCCGGTTCCTCCAGCCTGAAGTATCAGCTGATGGATCCCGAGACCGGCGCCGTGTCTGCCAAGGGTCTGTGTGAGCGTATCTACATCGACGGCCGTCTGACCCACAACGCCAACGGCAAGAAGGTCGTGAAGGATATCCCCATGCCCACCCACTCCGAGGCCATTGCGGCAGTTCTGGCTATCTTGGTTGACCCCGTGGACGGCGTGATCAAGTCCACCGACGAGATCGATGCCGTCGGTCACCGTGTCCTGCACGGCGGCATGGAGTTCTTTGACTCCTGCATCATCAACGACGAGGTCATCGCCGCCATTGAAAAGTGCATTCCTCTCGGCCCTCTGCACAACCCCGCCAACCTGATGGGCATTCGCGCCTGCCAGGCGGTTATGCCCAAGACCCCCCAGGTCGCCGTGTTCGACACCGCTTTCCACATGACCATGCCCCCCAAGGCTTACCGCTACGCCATTCCCACCGAGTATTATGAGAATGATTCCATCCGCCGCTACGGCTTCCACGGCACCTCCCACAAGTATGTCACCAAGCGCGCCATCGAGCTGATGGGCCGCAAGGACATCAAGCTGGTGAACTGCCATCTGGGCAACGGCTCCTCTCTGTCCGCCGTGAAGGACGGTAAGTGCCAGGATACCTCCATGGGTCTGACCCCATTGGCCGGTGTTCCCATGGGTACCCGTTCCGGCGACATCGATCCCGCTGTCGTGCAGTTCATCATGAACAAGTACGGCATGAGCGCTGACGAGTGCCTGAACATGCTGAACAAGAAGTCCGGCGTGCTGGCACTGTCCGGCGTGTCCTCCGACTTCCGCGACATCGAGAACGGCGCTGAGGAAGGCAACGAGAACTGCGCTCTGGCGCTGGACAAGTTTGCTTACGAAGTCCGTAAGTATATCGGCTCCTACGCCGCCGCTCTGGGCGGACTGGACTGCCTGGTGTTCACTGCCGGTGTGGGCGAGAACTCCGCTTCCATGCGTGCGCGCATCTGCGAGGGTCTGGAATTCCTGGGTGTCAAGCTGGATCCCGAGAAGAACAACACCCGTGGTAAGGAAGCCATCATCTCCGCCGATGACTCCAAGGTCACCGTTTGGGTCATCCCCACCAACGAAGAGCTGATGATCGCGCAGGACACCGCCGCGCTGGTCAACGCTGCCAAGTAAAGCTATCAGAAGACAGGAGCCGCCGCCACAGTAGGCGGCGGCTCTTTTCCGTACAGAAAAGAGGCGTGCAATGCCGATTCCCAATATCCGGCAGCCGGAAATCCTGCCCGTGGACGACGGACTGCGTCTGCGAAAATTTGACGATTCCTTTGACTTTGCCTTCGAGTGGTATCAGGATCCCGAAACGGTCTGGCTGGTGGACGGCGTCAGACGGCCATACACCCGGGAGACCCTGGCCAATATGTACCACTATCTGGACAGGCAGGGAGAGCTGTACTTTATTGAAGATCTGGACGGCGGCGTGTTCCGCCCCATCGGGGATGTGTGCTTCTGGCAGAAGGACATGCCCATTGTCATCGGCGACCCCCGTTACAGGGGCAGAGGAATCGGCTGCAAAGTGGTTGCCGCGCTGGTACGCCGGGGACGGGCGCTGGGCTTCCACCGGCTGGAAGTGCGGGAAATCTATGAATACAATGTCCCGTCCCGGAAATGCTTTGAAAGTGTGGGCTTCCGCGTTTTGGAAAAGACGGAACATGGAAGCCATTTTTACCTTGATTGGAAGGAGAACTCTATGGAATCTGTTGTAGAGCGCTTTTTGCGTTATGTGACCTTTGACACCCAGTCGGATGAGGAATCCGACACCTGCCCCTCCACGGAAAAGCAGAAGGCGCTGGCCGCCGCGCTGGTGGAGGAAATGCACGGCATGGGCATTCAGGATGCCAGGATGGACGAAAACGGCTATGTTTACGGCACCGTCCCCGGCGACCCTGACATGCCCACCATTGGCCTGATCGCCCACATGGACACCGCGCCGGACGCTTCCGGTGCGGACATCAGGGCAAAGGTCGTGGCCTATGGCGGCGGAGATGTTTGCCTGAACGAGGAAAAGGGCATTTTCCTGCGGGAGGCAGACTACCCGTCCCTCAAAAACCACGTGGGCAAGCACCTGATCGTCACCGACGGCACGACCCTTCTTGGCGCGGACGACAAGGCGGGCGTAGCGGAGATCATGACGGCGGCGCAGCAGTTGCTCGCCATGGGCGGTAAGCACGCCACATTGAAGATCGGCTTTACCCCTGACGAGGAGATCGGCCGGGGCGCGGACCGGTTTGATGTGAAGGGCTTCGGCGCGGATTTTGCCTACACCGCCGACGGCGGCCCCGTGGGGGAGATCGAATACGAGAATTTCAACGCCGCCGGTGCGAAGGTGGTCGTACACGGCCTGAACATCCATCCCGGCTCTGCCAAGGGGAAGATGGTGAATTCCCAGCTGATCGCCATGGAATTTCAGAGCCTGCTCCCCGTGGGGCAGCGCCCGGAGATGACGGAGGGCTATGAGGGCTTCTTCCATCTTCTGGGCATGAAGGGCGAGGTGGAGCGCTCGGAGTTACACTATATCATCCGCGACCACGACATGGAAAAGTTCGAGGAAAAGAAAGCGGTCATGGCCGCCGCCGCGGACTTTATCAACCGCAAGTACGGCGCGGGAACCCTGGAGCTGACCCTCAAGGACAGCTACTACAATATGAAAAAGTGCATTGAACCGTGCATGTACGTGGTGGAGCGGGCGAAAAAGGCCATGACCGCAGCGGGCATGAACCCGGTGGAGGTACCCATCCGGGGCGGCACCGACGGCGCGCGGCTATCCTATGAGGGGCTGCCCTGTCCCAATCTGTGTACCGGCGGCGAAAATTACCACGGACGCTTTGAGTTTATCCCCACCGAGGACATGGAGAAGTGCGTCCGGATGCTGGTGGAGATTCTGACGGCGTGATTTATGGGGGAAGCTCTGAACATCTTACGGACGGAATCAGGGCTTCCCGAAATCCCCCAAAGGCTGGGGAAAGGATTGACAACATGAAAGAAAAACGATTTTTCCCGGAAAAGGGACTGCTGATGCTTTCCGGCGTCGCGTTTCTGCTGCTGATCGTCCCGGCGTGGGTGCAGGGCTTTGTGTGGTGCGGCGTGGCGGCAGTGCTGCTGTGCGTCGCAGTGTGGCGGCTGCCCGTTTCCCGGCAGAAGGTGCGGGCACTGCTTTCCAACCCTGCACACGCGGCTCTGAGCCTTGTGTTCAACGGTGCGCTGGCGGTGAATTTTTACCACACCTGGGTCGATTCCCAGAAAATGCAGCGTGTGGCGGGGTGGCTCGGCATGGAGAACGGGCTGTTCGTCCCCCTTTGCGCCGCATTCTTTGCCATCGCGGCGGCTCCGGCGGCGGGGTGCGTGATTTCCTATTATATCTCTGCCGGTCAGGAGGACTACCACAGGACGAAAGGGGTGACCCTTTGCTCCGGGGAAACCGGAATCCCCATGGGAAAGGCACTGCTGATTCTGTTTGCCGTTTCCGTGGTGGGCATCAGCGCCATTCTTCGGGCGAATTTCTACTACATGGACGATTCCCCCCGGGCGGCGCTGGGGTATAAGCAGTGGGACTATTTCAGCCGCTACCTCTCGACGGCGCTGGCGACGCTGGTGCATGGGGGGGACTACCTGGCGGATGCCGCGCCGCTGCCCCAAATCCTTGCCATGCTCATTATGGCGGTGTCCGGAATACTCATGGGGTATATTTTCTACGAGCGGACAACATTTTCCGGCTGGGAGCTGGCGGTATTGTCGATTCTGGGGCTGAATCCCTATTTCCTCGGCTGCGTCAGCTTCCGGTTTGACGCGCCGTATATGGCGCTTTCCGTGCTGGCGGCGGTAGTGCCGCTGCTGTACCGGAACCGGAATACGGCGGCGTATGTGCTTGTGTCCGGACTGGGGATCCTGGCGGTATGCACCAGCTATCAGGCGGCGGCGGGGATTTTTCCCATGCTGGTGGTTGCGCTGGCACTGCGGATGTGGAGCCGCGGGGAATCCATCCGGAAGGTCGGGCTGTTTTGTCTGAAATCTGCGGCGGGGTACGCGCTGGGGTTGATTTTCTTCAAGCTGGTGATCATGATTCCCGCCGACACCAGCTACGTGGGCAACGCGCTGCCCTCGGCGGGGGAGCTGATTCCCCATTTCCTGAAAAATCTCGGAAGATATTATTCTCTGGTTTTGTCGGATTTCAAGCCCTTCTGGCGGATTGCGGCGATGCTGGCGGCGGCAGCCTTCTGCGTCCGCTCGGTTTTGGATTCCCGGCGGAAAACGCTTCCCGCCATCGCCATGACCGCTGCGGCACTGATCCTGATGGGGCTGATGTGCTTTGGACTGTATCCCGCGCTGGCATCCACGGTTTTCGCGCCCCGGGCAATGTACGGCTTCGGCGTGCTGCTTACCGTGTTCGGCATGACGGCGGCAGAAGGGAAGAAGCGCGTTCCGCTTAAGATACCGGCGGTGGTGCTCAGCTGGGTTTTCTTCGTGTTCTCCTTCACCTACGGAAACGCCCTGAGCGTCCAGAAGGACTATACGGATTTTCGCACCCAGCTGGTGATTTCGGATTTGCAGGAAATAGAGGTGTTTCGGTCGGATGTGCCGGTGACGGTGCAGCTGTCCGGCGCCATCGGCAAAGCGCCGGTTCTTTGGAACATGCCGCAAAACTACCAGATGCTGAACCGTCTCGTCCCCGGCACCTTCGGTGGGGGAGACGATCTGACCCAGTACGGGTTCTACTGCTACTATGACCTGCAAAACGTCGTATGGAATCCGGACGTGGACCTGCGGGAAATGGACTTGCCCGTGCTGGAGGACAACATGTACCACACGATCCGCGGCGAAGGAAGCTATGTTCTGGTGGAATTGAAATAGTGTAATGATTACAAAAAATCCCGGAAAGCGACAGCTTTCCGGGATTTTTGCTTATAAAACGGAATTACTCAGCGAAGTCGGCTTCTTCGGCGACAGGCTCGTTGGCGTTCACGGTGACCTCAGCGACAGGCTCTTCGGTGGGGACTTCCTCAGCAGGAGCCTCGGCGGGAACTTCCTCGGCAGGCTCTTCGGCAGGAGCTTCCTCAGCGGCGGTCTCTTCGACGGCCTTCGGCTCTTCCTTGCAGCAGGGGCACTTGGGCAGGGAAGCGAGAACCTTCTTCGCCCAGGCGACGATCTGCTCACCGTAGGTAGCGACAACGTAGACGGCGCCGGCAGCGGCAATCAGAGCAGCCAGAACCTTTGCAATGACATTGAATGTTTTCATGGCAATGACCTCCAGGAAATTTTTTATACAAGCAAAGTATAACCAATCTTGTCAAAAAAAGCAATACGTAAATTGGGAATAAATTGAAAACAAAACCGGAGCTTTTTATACTATTTCTTAATAAAATGATTTCATCATTTTATTCTGCCATTTCATGGCAGACCGCCTGGGCGGCGGTAAGAAATGTATTGACTTCGTTTTTAGCGGCAGTGGCCGCTGGCCGCAATCCTGCGGCCGAATAAAACGCTTTTAAGCGTTTTATTAAAAACTCGTATCAGACATACCCGTACATTCCCCGAATGCTGACCTCCCCGGCGTTGACGGCTTCCACGTGGGAATCGGAAAATTGCACCACCAACGCACCCTCGTCGTCCACGTCCAACGCCCGCCCGTGGCGGATTTCTCCTGCGCCCACCACGGAAATTTCTTTCCCGAGGGTGACGCAGTTTTCCCGGTAGAACCGGAGCATGTCCTCCTTGCCGGTAAACAGGGAGACGTCCATTTCCCACAACGCTTCCATCATGGCGGCGGCGACCCGGCAGCGGTCGATTTCCCGGCCGGCCGCCATGGCGAGGGAGCAGGTTCTGTCCCG
>CAKTKX010000082.1 GCA_934572365.1 uncultured Oscillospiraceae bacterium | reverse complement strand
AATTGGAGGAAATCATAATGTCCACTACTCTGCTGAAAAAGGAGACCCTGGAGCGCAAGTGGTATGTGATCGACGCTGCCGGTAAGCCCCTGGGCCGTACCGCTGTCGCCGCCGCTAACCTACTTCGCGGCAAGCACAAGGTCGACTTCACTCCCAACGTTGACTGCGGCGATAACGTCATCATCATCAACACCGACAAGGCTGTTCTGACCGGCAAGAAGGCCGAGCAGAAGAAGTACTACCGTGTGTCCGGCTGGATCGGCGGTCTGAAGGAGACCAAGGCCCGCGACATGATGGCTGCCCGCTCCGACTACGCCGTTGAGCTGGCCGTCAAGGGCATGCTGCCCAAGAACACCCTGGGCAAGAACGCTCTGACCCGTCTGCACCTGTACAAGGGCGCCGAGCATCCCCACGCTGCCCAGAAGCCCGAAGTTTGGAATCTGGACTAATTTGGAGGTAACTTAGAATGTACGAGAGCAAGAAGAAGTATTTTTACGGCACCGGCCGTCGTAAGTCCTCCGTTGCCCGTGTTCGCGTTTACGAGAACGGCACCGGTTCCATCATCGTCAACGGCCGCGACATCGACGAGTATTTCGGTCTGGACACCCTGAAGCTGATCGTCCGTCAGCCCCTGGTCACCACCGATCTGCTGGGCAAGGTTGACATCGTTGTCACCGTCGCCGGCGGCGGCGTTTCCGGTCAGGCCGGCGCCATCCGTCACGGCATTTCCCGCGCCCTGGTCACCCTGAATCCCGAGTACCGCGCTTCTTTGAAGGCCGCCGGTTTCATGACCCGCGACCCCAGAATGAAGGAAAGAAAGAAGTACGGCCTCAAAGCCGCTCGTCGCGCTCCTCAGTTCAGCAAGCGCTGATTCCCGAACTTTTTACTCAAAGTTTCAAGTCAAATCCCCGAAATCCTACGATTTCGGGGATTTTTCATTTGTAATCTTCGTCGCGGTTTGGCCGGTTTTGAATGGGTTTGTACCGGTCTAAATGGGCTAACTGATGGGCTAACCAGAAGCCCCTATTTTCAGAATTCCTTATCTGTTTTTCACCCTCATGATGCAAGGCGTTCAGTTTTCAAACTGGACGTTTTTTGCATTTTCGGGACTATTCTTTGAATACAGGAAGGATGTTTTTATGCCAAAGAAACCACCCGCAACCCTGGGCATCATCTACCGTATGCCCCTGGAAGATTTGCACCCGCACCCGCTGAATCCCTATGGCGTTCGGGACGATCCCGCCATGCAGGAACTGGTGGGAAGCGTTAAAACAAACGGGGTACTCATTCCGGCTATTGCCCGCCTTAGAAAGGAAGGTGGATACGAATTGATTTCCGGCCATCGCAGAAAGTATGCTTGTGAACAGCTGGGACAGGATACCATGCCGGTCATGGTTCTCAACCTGAAAGATGATGATGCCATCATTCGGATG
This sequence comes from uncultured Oscillospiraceae bacterium, assembly GCA_934572365.1. Taxonomy (GTDB): domain Bacteria; phylum Bacillota; class Clostridia; order Oscillospirales; family Oscillospiraceae; genus Faecousia. The sequence goes on along the minus strand of CAKTKX010000082.1, from coordinate 4,698 downwards.
ATCGACAGCAATATTCAGCGGGAAAACATTCTCCCCTCTGAACGCGCCAAAGCTTACAAGCTGAAGATGGAAGCCGTCAAGCGGAAAGCTGGCAGACCCCAAAAAGGCGATGAAAAAAATTCGCCGAAAATTTCGGCGAATTTCCGAAGCGACGATTCCATTGGAAATCAGGAGGGAATCAGCGGCGATACGATGGTCAGTACGGTGCCATTGAGTACACAATTCTGGAAAAGCCCCGGCAAGTGGCAATTCCGCCTCCTGTTCAGGAAAAACCTATATTGGAAAATCCAACGCAGGTAATTCCTATGCAGGTTCTTCCTACGCAGGAGATTCCCACACAATTAAGTATAGAAGAATCAAATACTCAAAAATCAAATACGGATGAATCAAATACCCATTCATTCTGTCCGCCCAATGCCCCAAACGAAGGACAGACAGAAATACGGGATGTAAGAGAGCGGATCAAGTATCAGATTGAATACGATTGGCTGCGAGGACAATTCCGGCAGGAACAGGTGGACGAGCTGCTGGAAATCATGCTGGAGGTTGCTATGAATCGCAGCGAAACCATCCGTATCGGAAGGGATGCCGAATATCCCACCCAATATGTCCAGGAGCGGTTTCGGAAAATCACCTCTGCGCACATAGAGCGTGTGTTGGAGGGCATCGCGGATAACCGCACCCAGGTACGGAACACCAAAGCCTACCTGCTGGCGGCCCTGTTCAACTCCGTGTCCACCATAGATCACTACTACACCATGCAATACAACCATGACTATCGCAGCCCTTAGCGGCTGCTTTTTCTATGCCCGGAAGTCGGGAGGAAGGATGAAATAACGTGAAAAGACCGCTTGCCTACATTACTGCCCATTGGGGCGACTGTACCGAGGATAACATGAAGCTGGCTGCCAAATATTGCCGTGCCGTTTATGGCAGACGCGATTTTCTCCACGCTTTCCAGTGTGGCGTTTTTCTCACCGCGTTCCAGCTGACCTATATACGTAGGATGGCAACCGGCAAGCTCTGCAAGCTTTTCCTGGCTGAGTCCCTTTTGTGTCCGGTAATTCCGAATGCGCTGGCCAATGATTTTGGCAATCTCACTCATTCTCATCGCCTCCGCGTATGGCTATTTCCGCAAGCCCTTAGCCAGTGCAATCAAATTGTCCAGTTGCTCGTTGCTCAACCCTTTGGCAATGGCGTAGAGTTCGTTGGCCTTGGAAGGGCTGGCAGTATCCGTATCGAAAAAGTCCTTCGGGGTTATCCCGAGATACTCGCAGATGTAGAAAATGCCGGAAAGTGACGGCATGGATTTACCGCTTTCGATGTTGTTGATATACCCAGGATTCTGCCCCATGGACAAGCTCATATCCCGGGCAGAAACGCCCTTTTCCTCCCGGAGCTTCGCCAAGCGCAAGGAGAAATCCTTCTCAGTCATAGCCGTTCACCGCCTTTTGCTATATTGTAGCCTATACTTACCCGAAATATGTTTGCCTACAGGCTGCAATTATGTTGCAATAATGGTTTATAGATGTTATTATGGAGTTGGGCGGTGGTTTACAGATGATAAATATAAAAGCAAGAACAGTTTGCTTCACCGGACACCGAGCACTACCGGCAGAGGAGCTTCCTGAAATCTCCAGGTGTTTGGAGGATACGCTAATTACACTGATTGAGCAGGGCTATTGCTATTTCGGCGCAGGTGGAGCCTTGGGCTTCGATACGCTCACAGCCCAAACCGTCCTCCGCTTGCGGGAACGTTACCCACAGGTTCGACTGATTCTGGTGCTGCCCTGTTACGAACAAACACGCGGCTGGCCACAAAGTAATATCGACACCTACGAGGACATCAAACGCCGCGCAGATAAAGTTGCCTACACCGCCGAAACCTACTTTCGGGGCTGTATGCAAAAGCGCAACCGGCACTTGGTTCATAACAGCAACGTCTGCGTTTGCTACCTGACCAAGTCCACCGGCGGAACGGCCTATACCGTAAACTATGCCCGCCGCATGGGTCTGCGGGTCATTAACATCGCAGAAACCGCTATATGTGAAAAGCTCCCGGGCTGTTCACGTAATGGCGAACAGCCCGGGAGTTTTTCCTCTCGCTGATGTTAAATTCGGTAATATCCATATAGCATATTCCGCCAAATTATGGTATAATCCTCACAAAGGCACAAAACAGGAAATGGAGGTACCAATCATGACATATACCCAGCACTACGATTCCCCGTTGGGCGGCATTTTGCTTGCCGCAGACGATGTGGGATTGACCGGGCTGTGGTTTGATTGGCAGAAATATTTCGCACGGGATTTATCCGACGAACGCATTGAGCAGGAAACCCCCATTCTCGCAGAGGCCAAGCGCTGGCTGGATATTTATTTTTCCGGCAAGGAGCCGGATTTCACGCCGCCGCTACATCCTGTCGGCTCTGCGTTCCGGCAGTCTGTGTGGGAAATCCTTTTGCAGATTCCTTACGGTCAGACCGTGACCTACGGCGAAATCGCCCGGCAGCTTGCCGAAAAGCAGGGACTTAACCGGATGTCTGCCCAGGCGGTGGGCGGCGCGGTGGGACATAACGAAATTTCCATCATCATTCCCTGCCACCGGGTAGTCGGCACCGACGGCAGGCTGACCGGGTATGCAGGGGGAATCGGCAAAAAGAAAAAGCTGCTGGAGCTGGAACGCGCCGACATGCGCCGGTTTTTCGTGCCAAAGAAAGGCACCGCGCTTTAACGGGTTCGACAAACGCGTTTTCTGACAAAGACGATTGTATTTTTCCCGTGTTTGTGATACAATCCGTGGCAAAGAAATTCTGCATACGGAGGCATCCTATGGAAATCAGGAAATATAACGAAAGCGACGTTCCCGCCATGGTGCGCATCTGGAACGAGGTCGTGGAAGAGGGCGTTGCGTTCCCTCAGGAAGAGTTTCTTGATGAGGGAAGCGGGCGCGCTTTCTTTGCAGCCCAAAGCTACTGCGGCGTCGCCGTCGCGGACGGCAGAGTTGTGGGGCTTTACATTCTCCACCCCAACAACATCGGCCGGTGCGGCCATATAGCAAATGCCAGCTATGCCGTGGATTCCGTGTGTCGGGGCGAGCATATCGGCGAAAAGCTGGTATCCGACTGCCTTGCGCAGGCTGCGAAGCTTCACTTCCGACTTTTACAGTTCAACGCCGTTGTGGAGAACAATATTCATGCCCGTCATCTGTATGAGCGGCTTGGCTTCACCCAGGTTGGAACCATCCCCGGCGGCTTCCGGATGAAGGACGGTACCTATCAGAATATCTGTCTTTACTATCACGAGCTATAACGCACAATCGGCGCGGCCAAAAGGCCGCGCCGATTCAACTTTCCGTATTCTTTCGCCACTTACTCGCCCAGAAATCCACGAACTTGCTGAACCAGGTGGACGGCTCCGTGTCGCCGCTGTAGACGTAGCGGGTCTCCAGGCCAAAGTTCACCGCGTACCATTCGCTTCCCCGGGTGTTGTGGATGACGGAGGTAACCTCCAGCTGTGTACCCCTGGGCAGTGTCTGCACCGCCACCGACCTGGCATCGGTCTCATTGCTGCAGGGCAGTGTCATCAGCTTTGTCTCCCGCGCCGTCCGCAGGGTTTCCCCCTGGGGGGTAAGGGGCTGCTCCGTGCAGAGCGCGAGATAATTTTCCGGCAGGGTTCTCTGGGAATTTTCCAGGATTCTGTTCACCGCATCCCAATTTTGGTACAGGGCAAAGAGCTTGTTTTTCATCCGCTGACGGTTGACGACCGCCACGCCCACCTTCTGTCCCACGTCAAATTCGTCATAGAGCGTATAGTAGGTGGAATCCATCAGCTCCGTAAACTGGCCGAAGTCCCCGTCCCCCACCAGCATACACCCCGCCGACCACATTCCCCGGCCGGCTACGTGATTGCCGGTGCGGGTGTGGATGTTGATGCAGTCGGCTTCCGTGGTGACGAACCCCTCCGGGGTCATGTAGACCGCGGAAATTTTCTCGTCTCTCTCGCTGTCCCGGAGGTGCAGCGCCTCGTACGCGCCCATGTGCTTCACGGAATACAGTTCATAGGTGCCGTCCCGAACCGTGGCGGGGCCGACCTCGCCCACGTCTTCCAGCTCCCAGGCGCCGTATTCCAGGGGGCGATCCGGAATGGTGCTGCAATTCTGGTTAAAATAGACGATATACGGCTCCCCCGCCTTGTCCAGCCGCACCACCAGGCACACCGCCGAGACCCGGTAATAGGACAGATCGGCCAACCTTCTGTCGTTCAGGTTGTCGGAACAGCCCTCGAACAGGAACATGGCGCACTGCCCATCCTGCAACGCCTTCCACACCCGGGTGTTGGTGCGCATATAGTAGTCGGTCAGCGTTTCCACATAGGTTCGGTGGTCGGCGCTGCGGATCAGCTCGGACAAATCGGGGCTGTATGGGTCGCCCGGTTCGTAGGCAGCCGCCTCCGGCGCCGCTTTCGCCAACAGCGCCGCCGTCAGGAACGTGAGCAGCAGGCAGACTAGGATTTTCTTCATAGGGAAACCTCGCGTTTTGTTTTCTACTTTCTCCGTCAGTTTACCACTTTTCCGGGAAACCGTCAACCACGCCGGAAGCAAAAACGCGCCCTGCGCCCATTAGCGGGGTATTCGTAAGACAGTTAATGTCAACAAGAATAGCTGCAAAGCAGCACAAGGGACGCAGTCCCTTGTGC
>CAKTKX010000081.1 GCA_934572365.1 uncultured Oscillospiraceae bacterium | reverse complement strand
CTGGAAAGCCTGGGCTGCGACCAGAAGACCATGCGCGCCCGGGTGGCGGAAATGGCCTGCTATTTCGGCATTCAGGACTGGTTCCACAGGGACGTGGCCAACCTGTCCGGCGGACAGAAGCAGCTGCTCAATCTGGCATCCATCATGGCCATGCAGCCGGAAATCCTGATCCTGGACGAACCCACCAGCCAGCTTGACCCCATCGCGGCGTCGGATTTTCTGAACACCCTGCGGAAGATCAACGCGGAGCTGGGAACGACCATTCTCATTACGGAGCATCGTGTGGAGGACATTTTCCCCTACGCCGACCGCGCCGTCGTGATGGACGGCGGCAGGGTGATCGCCAACGACACCCCCCGGAACATCGGGAAGCGGCTCTGGGAGGAAAAGAACGACATGTTCACCGCCATGCCCACGCCGGTGCGGGTGTTTTATGGCAGCGGCGGGGCGGGGGCGTGTCCCCTGACCGTGCGGGAGGGCAGAAACTGGCTCAGCGACGTTTTTCCGAATCCGCCGGAAATTTCCGAACTTCCGGCGCAGCCCCAGACGGAGGAAGACGGCGAAATTGCCCTTTCCCTGAAGGAGCTGTGGTTCCGCTATGAAAAGGACAGCCCGGACGTCCTACGGGGCGCCAGCATCGACGTGGTGAAGGGCAGCCTTCACGCCATCGTGGGCGGCAACGGCGCGGGAAAATCCACGACGCTGAAAGCTGTTTGCGGCATTTGCAGACCCTACCGGGGTAAGGTGAAGGTGCTGGGAAAGCCGGTGGAGAAGTATAAATCACAGGAGCTGTTCCGGGGCTGCCTTGCCATGCTGCCCCAGGATCCCAAGAGCCTGTTTGTCAGGAAAACCGTGCTGGAAGATTTGCAGGAAATGACCCAAAACCAGCAGGACATCCGGGAAACAGCGGAAATCTGCCAGATTACGTCTCTGCTGAAAAGCCATCCCTACGACCTGTCCGGCGGCGAGCAGCAGCGGGCGGCGCTGGCGAAGGTGCTGCTGACCAAGCCAAAGCTGCTTCTGCTGGACGAGCCGACCAAGGGCATCGACAGCTTCTTTAAGGAAATTTTTGCCTCCATTCTGACGGAGCTGAAACGCAAGGGCATCACCGTCGTCATGGTGTCCCACGATGTGGAGTTCTGCGCAAGGTATTCCGACCAGGTGAGCATGTTCTTTGACGGCCAGGTGCTGACCACGGATACGCCCCGCCGGTTCTTCGGCGCCAACAGCTTCTATACCACCGCCGCCAACCGTATGAGCCGCCATGTGTTTCGGAACGCGGTGACGGCGGAGGACGTGATCGACCTTTACAAACAAAACCGGGGGATAAGAACATGAAAAAATCCCATATTGCCACTTTAATCGTCTTTTTGGTACTGATTCCCCTGACGCTGATACTGGGCAGCAGACTGTCCGGGCGGGCGTTTTACGTCACCAGCACGCTGGTGATCGTGGAGCTGCTGATTCCCTTTTTCCTGGCCTTCGAGGGGCGCAGACCCCAGGCGCGGGAGCTGGTGGTGCTGGCGGTGATGTGCGCCCTGGCGGTGGCCGGGCGGGTCGCCATTCCCATCCCCAGCTTCAAGGCGATTTTCGGCATTATCATGATCGCGGGAATTGCCTTCGGCCCTGAATCCGGCTTTCTGGTGGGGGCGATCAGCGCTCTGGCAAGCAACTTTTTCTACAGCCAGGGTCCCTACACCCCCTGGCAGATGATGGCCTACGGCGCGGGTGGTATGCTGGCGGGATTTGTGTTTGCTGAGGGCAGACTTCCCCGCAAGCCGGTGATCATGGGAATTTTCGGATTCCTGGCGGTGACGTTTTTTGTCGGGCCGCTGCTGGACACCTGCTCGGTGTTCCTGGTGATGTCCAGAATCACCCTCAAGGGAGCCATGGCGTTCTATATTTCCGGATTCCCGGTGAATCTGAGGCAGGCCGTCGCCACGGCGATCGTGCTGCTGGTGCTGGGAAAGCCGCTGCTGGAAAAGCTTGACCGGATCAAGACGAAATATGGAATCCTGGACGACGGGGGAAAAGAAGCGTGAAAAAAGATCGGCTGTTTCTTTCCACCATCGCCCCGGATGCTGCGGAGGAAGCCCGGCGGCACGGCCTCGGGCTGGAAATTGCGGAATACTGCACCGCCTGGAATATGGATGAGCAGTTTGAGGCAACTCACGCCGCCGTGACAAAAGAGCTGGCAGGTGTGGAAAGAAGATTGCTTCACGCGCCCTTCAACGAGCTGTTTCCCTGCGCCGTCGACCCGAAAGCCCGGGAGCTGGCGGCGCTGCGCTACCGGCAGGCAATTGCCCTGGCACGGCGGTATGACGCCCGGAAGATCGTCATTCACGGGGGTTTCAACGAAAGACTGTACTACCCCTGCTGGTACACGGAGCAGTCCATTGTTTTCTGGAAAGAATTTTTGAAGGAAGACCCCGGCGTGGACATCGTGCTGGAAAACGTGCTGGAGGAGCAGCCGGAGATGATGACCGAGATTTTCCGGGAGGTGGACAACCCCCGGCTGCGGATGTGTCTGGACGTGGGGCATGTGAACGCCTACTCCCCGGTTCCCGTGGAGGAATGGGTGAGCGCCTGCGCGGAATTTCTCTCCCATTTCCATATCCACAACAATGACGGCTCTCAGGATACCCATTGCGCACCGGGAGAGGGAACGATCTCCATGGCCGCGCTGCTCCGGCAGGCGCAGACGCTCTGCCCGGAGGCGACCTTTACACTGGAAGTGCTTCAGGCGGTACCGGCGGTCAGTTGGATGCTGGCAGAACAGATTTTGGAGGGGTGAACATGGAAGAAAAACTGAACAAACTGCTTTCCGCCGTTTCTCCTTTGGACGAATCCGCCATGGAAAAGGCGCGGGAGCGTCAGGCGCAGCTGGCGAAGCCCCCCGGAAGCCTGGGGCGGCTGGAAGATCTGTCCGTCCAGCTGGCGGGCATCACCGGCCGGGTGCATAATAAAATGGAGAAGACCCACCTTCTGGTATTTGCCGCCGACAACGGCGTGGTGGCGGAGGGCGTGTCCAGCGCGCCCCAGTCCGTGACGCTGATGCAGACGGTGAACCTGACCCGGGCAAAAACCGGCGCAAGCGTCCTTGCCAGGCATTTCGGCAGCGGCATCACCGTCTGCGACGTGGGGGTCAACGCCGATATCCGGGAAAAAGCGGTGCTGAACCGGAAAATTGCCTACGGCACGCAGAATATTGCGAGCGGCCCCGCCATGACCCGGGAGCAGGCGGTCACGGCCATCCTCACCGGTGCCAAGCTTGCCGCGGACACGGACGCCGACGCTCTCGGCGTTGGGGAAATGGGCATCGGCAACACCACTACGTCCTCCGCCGTTCTGGCGGTGCTGCTTTCGGCGGAGGTGGAGACCGTCACCGGAAGGGGCGGCGGCGTGACCGACGAAAGCTTCCTGCGGAAGAAAGCGGTCATCCGTCAGGCGATCGAAGTGAATCGCCCCGACAAGGACGACCCGGTGGATGTGCTAAGCAAGGTGGGCGGCTTTGACATTGCCGCCATGTGCGGCGCGTTCCTGGGGGCGGCCGCGACTCACCGGCCGGTGGTCATTGACGGTTTTATTTCCGCCGTGGCGGCGCTGTGCGCGGTACGGCTGTGTCCCCGGGTGCGGGATTATCTCGTCCCCAGCCATGCGTCCTTTGAGATCGGCTACCGCCTTGCCATGGACGCCATGAGCCTGGAGCCGCTGTTCCTGCTGGGGATGCGTCTGGGAGAGGGCAGCGGGTGTCCGCTGGCCTTCCAGGTGCTTTCCGCCGCCTGCGCCGTCATGAATGACATGGCGACCTTTGATCAGGCGGGGATAGACGACGGATATCTGGACGAAATCCGGCAGGGTGACCAATTCACCGTGGAGGGAAAAGCATGACGGTTTTCCTATCCGGCGGCGCGAAAAACGGGAAATCCACTTTGGCACAGGCGCTTGCGGTGAAGCTGTCCGGGGCGGGGAAGCGCTACTATGTGGCGACGATGATCCCTACGGACGACGAGGATTTGGCGCGGATCCGGCGGCACGTTGCCGACCGGGACGGGCTGGACTTTGAGACCATCGAATGCAGCAAGAACATGCTGTCCTGTCTGGAAATCGCGGACAGGGACGGCACGTTCCTGGTGGACAGCGCCACGGCGCTGCTGCAAAACGCCATGTTTCCCGCGGAAAAGAACTGGCAGCTGGATCTGGACGGGGCGAACCGATGCACCGACGAACTGATCGCCTTTGTGAAAACCGTGAAAAACGCGGTGGTCGTCAGCGATTTCATTTACGCCGACGCCCAGCGCTACGACGAGACCACGGAGCTGTACCGCAAGAGCCTCGCCGCCATTGACCGCCGTCTGGCGGCGGCCTGCGACGTTGTCGCCGAGGTGGCGGCAGGGAGGCCAAGACTTTACAAGGGGGCATTGCCGCTGTGAAAACCTATCTTTGCGCCTTTGCCATGTGCCAGTCCATGTTTTGCGCGATCCCGTTTCCCGGCCGTCTCTGGGACGAGAAGGCGAGGGGGAAAATGCTCCTGTTTCTGCCTGTGGTGGGGCTGGAAATCGGGATTATTTGGGCGGCGCTTGCCTGGGCTGTCCGCGTGTTGAAGCTCCCGGCGCTGGTCGCGGGATTGGCGCTGTGCGCGTGTCCCTTCCTGCTGACGGGATTTATCCATCTGGATGGATTCATGGACGTCACCGACGCGGTGAAATCCTGGCGGGATCTGGAAAAGCGCCGGGCGATTTTGAAGGACTCCCACGTCGGCTCTTTTGCCGTGATCGGCCTGTGCCTGCTGATACTCAGCCAGTTCGCGTTCTTTTCCGCCGCCCCCGAAGGGGCGGATTTCCGGATTTTGCTGTTTGTCCCGGCGGTCAGCCGGTGCTGTTCAGCGCTGGCGGTGACGGGGCTTCGCCCCATGTCCTCCAGCCAGTACGCCGGGCAGGAAAAGCCCAAGGCGCAGCTGTGGATTCTGGCCGGAATGCTGGCCGTATTTTTGGCGGCAGGATTTTCCCTTTGCGGAAAATACGGCTTCGCGCCGGTGGGGTGCGTCGCCGGGTACGCTCTGGCGCTGCGCCGGGGGTACAAATCTCTGGACGGCATGAACGGAGACATTGCCGGATACGCGCTGACCGTCGGCGAACTGTGCGCCGTGGCGGTCTACGCGCTAATGTAGGAGGGAAGTATGGTTTTGATCATCGGCGGCGCTTATCAGGGAAAGCTGGATTTTGCGAAATCCGCCTTTGGCCTGGAGGAGCGCGACATTTTCACCTGCACCGGTGGAGAAATCGACTTTTCCAGACGGTGCATTGACCATATTGAGGAATTTACCCTCTGGTGCGTGCAGTCGGACGTGGATGCCGTGGAATTCTTCCGGTCTTGCCGGGAACAGTGGCGGGACAGCATTCTCATTTGTGAGGATATCTCCGCCGGCGTGGTGCCAATGGGGGCGGACATGCGGGCGTGGCGGCAGATGAACGGGCTGCTGTGCCGGTATCTGTCCGGAGAAGCCGCCCGGGTCAGCCGCCTGTTCTGCGGATTGGAGGAGCGGCTGAAATGACGGTTTTCCTCATTCGCCACGGCCAAACCCTCGCCAATGAGCAGCATCTCTACTGCGGCAGCACCGACCTGCCATTATCCAAAGCGGGGAGGGAAGCGCTGGCGAACCGCCCGCCCATCGACGTGGGTGCGGCGCATTTCATCACCAGCGGAATGCGGCGGTGTAACGAAACCCTGGCGCTGCTGTTCGGCAATGTCCCCTGCGAGGTCGTGGGGGATTTCCGGGAAATCGACTTCGGCATATTTGAAATGAAAAGCTATGAGATGCTGAAGGACGAACCGGCTTATCAGGCGTGGCTTTCCCGCGACACGGAGATCAACCCGCCCCCCGGGGGTGAAAGCGGCACTGAGATGACGAAGCGTGTCCTGGCAGCGTACAAAGCGGTGGAACGCCGGGGAGAAGACACGGTGATCGTGACCCACGGCGGCGTCATTACCGCAATTATGGCCAGCCTGTTCCCGGAGGAAGGGAAGAACCGCTACCAGTGGCAGCCAAAGCCGGGGGAGGGGTACGCCATAACGGGCGGCACCTATTCGACAATTCCATAAAGACAGAAAATGCCCCCAAACCGATGGTTTG
>CAKTKX010000080.1 GCA_934572365.1 uncultured Oscillospiraceae bacterium | reverse complement strand
GCTGTGCATTTCCGGTATCTTAAGCACCGGAATTATGGCGTTCATTCTTTCCTGGAATGAATTCCTCCTGTCCAGCGTGCTGATCTCCCATGACTACATGAAGACCCTGACTGTGGGCATGTCCACCTACATCAGCTCCACCGAGATCAACTGGGGCGTGTTGATGGCGCTGGGTACGGCGACCACCATCCCCATTGTGATTCTTTTCACCGCAATTCAGAAATACTTTGTCGAAGGCATGACCGCAGGCGCGGTCAAGGGCTGACGAAACATTTAACGGAGGATATTATCAATGCAACAAATGGAATTTGATGTCATTGTCGCCGGTGGCGGCACTGCCGGCTGCATTGCCGGTCTGGCGGCTGCCCGGAACGGCGCGAAGACCTTGATCGTTGAGAAAAACCGCTGCCTGGGCGGTCAGTTCACGTCCGGTATGCAGGGCGCGTGGGTCGGCTTCAGCGACAAGCTGAACCGCTGCGTCGGCGGCATGACCTGGGAGCTGAGAAACATCCTGAAGGACATGTGCGCAATCGTGGACAAGGATCCCGACAAGGATGTCTGCTACCTCTACGACACCGAGGTCGCCAAGATCGTACTGGACGATCTGGCCGCTAAGGAGCCGAACCTGACCACTTGGCTGAACACCCAGATCATTGACGTATTGCAGGACGGCGACACCGTGACGGGCTTGGTGGTCGTGTCCGAGATGAACATCATCGAGGTCAGAGCCAAGGTCGTCATCGACTCCACCGGCGACGCCGGCGTCTGCGCCAAGGCAGGAGCGACCTATGAAATCCGCCCCGACAAGGAAATTCAACCCATGTCCCTGATCGGCAAGATGGCCGGTGTGGATATGGATAAGGTCGCGAAATACTATGAAGAGCATCCGCCTGTGATGGACACCATGATGCCCCCCGCATGGCATGATTTCAAGAGCTTTCCCGGACTGATGCATTTCGGCCTGAAGGATGAGCTGAAGGATGTTGACCTGCCCGCCGACAAGGAGTATCTGCGGCACTGGCTGGGCATCTTCACCTCCACCCCCAACCCCGGCGAAATGACCATCAACTGCTCCGGCGCCATTGAGGCCAACAGCACCGTCGGCATGGAGACCAGAACCGAACAGGAGAACTTCTCCCAGAAATGCCTGTACGATGTGGCCTGGGCAATGAAGAATTTCATTCCCGGCTTTGAAAATTCCTATCTGACGGCCATCGCTGCCATGCTTGGCATCCGCGAGAGCCGCCGGGTGGTCTGCGATTACGAAGTGAAGTTCCAGGACTTCCTGGACGCCAGGGACTTCCCCGACAGCATCGGCCGGGGCGCTATGCCCGCCGGTTTCCACACCCCCGAGGGTGAGACGATGGTGGTGTACGATCTGGAACCCGGCACTTCCATGACCATTCCCTACAGCTGTCTGGTGGTTAAGGGCAAGGAGAATTTGCTGGTCGCCGGTCGGTGCGCTTCCTACGAGATCGAAGTGGCCAACTGCATCCGCTGCATGCCCCAGTGCATGGTGATGGGCGAAGCCGTCGGTACAGCCGCCGCCATGGCCGTGAAGGACGGCGTAACGGCGCGGAACGTGGACATCAAGAAGCTCCAGGCGAAGCTGATCGAGCAGGGCGGTATCCTCTGATACATTATTATACAATAATACAAGACGAAGCGGCGCAAGCGTTCATACGCTTGCGCCGCCGATTTGTTATAGATGGGTTATCTAGCACAGTATCCGGCGGAGAAATCCGCCTGGGACAGGACGGGCTGACCGGAAACATAGCGTTGGAAGTTCTCAATGATAAACTCGAATATCTTCTTCATGGTCGGGCTGTCCATACTCATGGAATTCCCGGCAGCATGGGGCGTTATGATGAGCCTGGGGCAATCCCAGATGGGATGCTCCGGCGGAAGGGGTTCTTTCTCGGCCACATCCAGCCCCGCGCCCCACAGATGGCCGTCATTCAGCACGCGGCACAGGCCGTTGAGGTCGATCAGATTGCCCCGACCCGCGTTTACCAGCACGGCATCGGATTTCATGCTACGCAGCCGGGTTTCGTCCAGCAGATGATTCGTCTGCGCCGTTCTCGGCAGACAGCACAGCACGAAATCTGCCCAGGGGAGGTATTCATCCAGCGCGTCCAGGGTGACCATCCGGTCAAAGCAGGGGGGACATTCCCGAACCGTCCTGCGAATCCCGACAATCTTGCCGACCATGGGACGCATCCACTGCGCCAGGGTGGTGCCGATGTCCCCGGCACCCAGAATCAGGACATTGCTCCATTCCAGCGGCTTATCGTGGAGAAGCAGCTCCCATCTTTTCTGCTGCTGCTCCACGCTGTACTCCGGCAGCCGACGGCTGAGCGCCAGGGTCAGAGCCAGCATGTGTTCCGCAATGATGGGGCCGTAAAGACCGGTGGCACAGCTGAGAACGGCATCCTTGGGGAAGCCGGAGGACTGCACGTAATAATCCACCCCCGACCAGGTGATCTGCATCCATTCCAGGTGGCGGCAAAACTGCAAATCTTCGGTATTCGGCTCGCCAAGAATGACATTTGCCTGTTCCAGCGCCTTTATGTATGCGTCCCGGTCTTCCTGGGGATTCATAAATTGCAGCGGATAAACGTCGCCTGCAATGGCAGCGAGCCGCGCCCGATAGGATTCATCAAGAGGAAGCGTAACCAAAACATGTTTCATATTCTTTTCCTCCGGGTTAAGTAAACTTGGCGGAATGGGTACTTCACCAGTTAAATTATAACGTTCGGCGGAATTACAGTCAAGAGAAAAAACCGGCATTCATCAGGAATGCCGGTTTTTCTATGAATATGGGGAATGCGTTACCTCATGGGAAAAGACGCTCCCAGAGCGGGGTGAGAACTAGGATCAGCGCAAGTGCCGGAAGCATATCGATGACCGGGTATTGTCGGATTTTGGCCATGCGCATACCCGCCGCAATGCTCAATACACCGCCGCAGGCGATGAAATTTGTCAGCATGGCGTCGCTCATCATGGGAATCAGAACCTTTGCCAAAAAGAAGAAGCAGGTGAAAACGGCAAGCTGGGGAACCGCGACCAAACTGATGGCGATTCCCATGCTGCCCCCGTATATCAGGGCAATGAAGAAATCCAGAATGGCTTTGGAGATGATCTGCGCCCGGTCGCCGCTGATGCTTTCAACCATGACGGAGTACAACCCAAACCCGCTGGCGCAGAATACCGCGACAATGGTGATGTAGCGTTCCATATCAAAATCCTCCGGGTGGGGGATCCGGTGCAGGGCGCGCCACAGCACGTTTTGAAGCTTTTCTTCCAGACGGCAGGCGTGACCCAGCCAGCCCCCGACGATCACAGCCAGGGTGACCGCCGGTAGATAGGTGGCCTTGACGACGGACACAAAGCCGCTGCAAATGGCGGTGAGCCCCACGATCATGGGAACCGTTTGGCGTATGCTGTCACGGATGCGGTTTTTCAGCAGGCTGCCCAGAAGTCCTCCCAGGAAGACCCCCAGGCAGCAGCTCAGCATTCCGTAGGGCATGGCCTACCCTCTGAAATTGGCAGGCTGGGTTTTCTTGATCTCCTGAAATTCCCGGAAGAAGGGCATGAAGGTTTCTGGATCGCGGATGACGCAGCCGGTGGGCTTGTGGGCGCGGATCAGGTCGCCGCAGCTTCCACAGGTCATGCATACCCGCTTGGGGTTGATTCTGCCGTCCCGGATGATCTCGTTGGCAAAATCGGGATCGGCAAAGGCCATCCGGCCGAACAGCATTCCGTCGCACAGTCCCTGCTCAATCGCACCGGCGGAGTACAGATCCGCGTACCGGCGCAGGTAGCTGGGAGCCGACGCGAAAACGGTCATTTCCGGGACGGCTTTCTTTACGGTGCCGATGCCGTGAATCATGCGGTCAAGTCCAATGAAGGGATGCTCGTCAGGCTGATATTTGCCCTTGTCGAAGGGACGGGTGACGTGGGTGGTGGCATAGGGATTGCCCATCGTCAGATTCACCATATCCAGACCGTAGGTATCGTGCAGCTCCCGGACAAGCCGAATCGGCTCGGTGAGGTCGGGGGTCAGGCCGCTTTCGGGGCTGACGCCAAAACCGTAGGGGTAGGCGTAGCCGTCATAAATGCCCAGACGACAGGTGACCATGAAGCTGCTGTCTTCGTAGGCCTTGGCGGCCAGAATGCCGTTGCGCAGCAGACGGGTGCGGTTTTCGAAGCTGCCGCCGTATTCGCCGGGACGAGTATAGGCGGAGGACAGCTCTGCCAGCAGATAGCCGTGGCAGGATTTGATATCCACCGCGTCAAAACCGGCTTCCTTGGCAAGCAGAGCCGCTTCGCCGAATTTCTCTTCCAGGCTCTTTAAATAGTCATCGGTAACGATGCAGCTGTCGTCGGCTGCCCGGTACTGCTCCAGTTCCGGGTGACGATAGGCGATCATGGGGGCGGGCTTGTTGTCGGGATTGGAGTAGCGGCCGCTGTGATTGGCCTGCATGATCAGATAGGGGGCAAAGCCGTTGGCCTTCAAACCGGCTTCTTTAATGGCGGCGGTAAAGGCCTTGTAGGCATCCAGCGTGTCCCGGGTGAGCAGAAGCTGGGTCTTGCTGGAACGCCCTTCCTCCACGATGGAGATCGCCTCAAACCAAATGACGGCGCTGCCGCCGATGGCCTCGTTGACATACCGCCGCAGGGTATATTCGGAGGGGGAGCCGTCGGGGGTAGAGTCAGCGCCCTCCATGGGCGCGATGCCCATGCGGTTGGGGAAGGTGATATTCCGAACGGTCAACGGCTTGGTCAGCGCGGAGGTATCTGCGGCGAAGGGAAGGGAAAGCCCCAGCTCAGCCGCTTTGGCCTGAACCTCCTCCAGGGATTTATAATGAAATTTCTCGTGAGCCATAAATACTCCTTTTACTTGAGACCGTAGCGTGCATCCACGTGGTCAACAAATTGCAGTCATTTTTTGGATGAATTTCGGCGGGGGGCATCAACAGATATTGCCGGTTTCCCGATAGGAACGCCACACATTCTCGAAGAAGTCGTCATCCTCCGGAATGGGGCGAACCTTACGGAATCGGAACGTGCATTCTCCGCCCTTCCAGCTTGCTTCCTGGACAAGATCGCCTCGGCTTCCGTCGTCCACCGTGAAGGTGAAGGTGTCAGGCAGCTGGGCAAAGGGCTTGCAGCCGGAGGGATCGGTGTACAGGGCGCTGCCCCGGCTCTTGCCGCCCTGGCGGAGGTAGTCCACCATGGCGCTTAGGTAGGTCTGCTGACTGATCAGCGTGTCCCGATACCGGTACAGCCATGCCAGGTCTTTGCTTTCGGAAATCGTGGCGTATGCGGGAAGATTTTCCAACTGGGCGCGGATCTCCGTTATGTAGGCGGCGATTGCCTCGGAGTCCCGAATGGCAGCGCCGCAGGCGCTCATGCGGCGTCCGGCTTCGTTGCGCAGACGGTAAATGGACGGGGCGTGTTCCGTAAAGGCCTGCTGCGCCAGATCGCCCATTTCCGTCAAAGCCTGGGCGGCCTCCCGCTTGAAGGCATCTTCGTGTTCCGGTGTTCCGCCGCACCGCCGGGCGGCGATATACTGGGCGGCGCGAGTGCTTCCCACCTGCCCGGCGTTCAGCGCGGAACCGCCGGGACGGTAAACACCGTGACTGGCGGCAACCTCGCCCACGGCGAAGAAGCCTTTCAGATTGGTCTGCCACCAGCAGTCGATGTCGAGACCGCCGTTGTTATGCTGGGCGCACAGGGAAATTTCCAACGGTTCGGAGGCGAGGTCTACGCCTTTATCCCGGTAAAAATCCACGGCGGGCGCATTCATATGCAGCAGACGCTCAATGGGCGTCCCAAAACAGGCACCGGCACGAGTTAGGTAGTCCAGGGCTTCCGCGTCCAGCTCCTCGAAGCGGAAATTGCCGTTTACGGGATTGGTGCGGTAGTCCAGGTAGACCTTTCTGCCCTTGCAGCTTTCCAGATAGACCAGAATGTCAATGATGGAGCTGCCGGAAGCGACCTTGCGGACATCGAAAGGCCACTGATAGCCCTTCAAAAACAGCTTGCTCAGCATTTCACCGGGGGTGGTGAAGAAATCCATCAGGAATTCCCGGGGATCGCTGCCGTCCGGCTCCGCGGAGTATACCCGGGGAAGCACCTGCATATAGGTGCCGGAGACGTTCCACCGGGGGTGAGTAGAGGCGAGGCCGTACTGCCACTCGGTCATATTC
>CAKTKX010000079.1 GCA_934572365.1 uncultured Oscillospiraceae bacterium | reverse complement strand
ACGCTGTCATAATCTTTGCGGAGTTCGGTTACGATTTTCTCCCGGTTTTCCAGAAGCAGGGGCAGATCGGTCTCCCGCAGCTCCAGTTTCGCGGTGTTGCCCACCATGCGGACGCGGAAATCCCGGAACCCAAGCCCGAACAAGAAGCCCTCTGCCTTTTCCGTTTGCTTCAGCTTTTGCAGCGTAATTTCCTCCCCGGCGCGGATCCGGGTGGCGAGACAGGCATAGGCGGGCTTGTCCCAGGTAAACAGCCCGGCTTCTCTGGAAAGACGGCGAATCTCCGCCTTGGTCAGGCCGCACTCCCGGAGGGGAGAGCGAACGGACAGCTCCCGCAGCGCCCGCATTCCCGGCCGGTCAACCGCGTCGTCGGAGGCGTTGGTGCCGTCCAGCAGCACCGGAAAGCCGTCGTTTTCCGCCGCCCGGAGGATTTGCCGGAACAGCGTATTTTTGCAGTGGTAGCAGCGGTCGGGCGGGTTCGCCGTGACCGCGCCGCTCATAAGAACGTCCACATGCAGCACCTGCATGTCCGCGCCCAGCTCGTTGGCTAAGCGCCGGGCATCTTTCAGCTCAAACGCCGGCTGGAAGGCGGTGCTCACGTAATAGGCTTTGACCCGGGCGGCGTACCGCTTCGCTGCGTACAGCAGGTACGCAGAATCCACGCCGCCGGAAAAGGCAATGGCCACCTCCGGGTTTTTCGTAAAAAACTGTTCCAAGGTCATATTGTTTCCTCCAGTGCTGTGGAAATTGTTTTTCCCATTATACACGAGAATGTGAATTCTGACAAGTAGGAAGCCGCACAATAGCCTTTTATGGGTTGCTTTTCACAATCGGATGGTGTATACTAAACACAGTGTCCTTACAAAATAAGAAGAGAGGTATCACTATGCAAGAAACAAAAAACAGTTCCTGGTACAGCACCGTGGCGGGTGCGCTTTTTGCCTTTGGGGGCGTTATGGAGCTATTCCAGTGGCTGCGTATCCTCCGCTTTATGTCGTTCAGTGACCATGTTCAGGTGCTGATCTGGGTAGCAAGCTATGCAGTTCTGGCCTTTGCCCTTCTGACGAAGCGCAGAGACATCTTCCTGCCCGTGGGCTTCGCTCTTGCCGGTATTGCCTGCCTGTTCTCCCTGAATTTCAGAAATGTTCTCCTGCTGCTGGGTAACTGGGGCATGGCATTCCTGGCCGTGGCCTTTGTTACCGACTATCTGCCCCAGCTCCGGGAGCAGATGAAGAAGCTGTGGTTCATTCCCCCTGCGGTCTTGGCGCTTGCTACGCTTCTGTCCATCGGCATCTGGTTTTTGGCTTTTCTGAGATTGCTTGTCACATGCGCCGGTGCGTTCCTGGCGGCAATGTGGATTGCTTACCCCGAAGGACTTCCCCAGCAGACGGTGAGCGCATCCGCTGAAACCGGAGGCACTACGACCACCCCCGCTCCTGAAGTTTACTGCGGTCTGGTCAAGCACATTCTGCTGCTGCTGTTCACCTGCGGCATCTGGCTGTATATCTGGATTTACCGTGTTACCGGCTACACCAACAATGTGCAGGGTGAAGAAAACCGCAACCCCACCAACAAGCTGCTGCTGTGCCTGTTCGTCCCCTTCTACGTGATTTATTGGATGTACAAGACTGCCCAGCGTCTTGACAAGATGGCGGCGGCGAAGAATATCCCCTCCGATCTTTCCACCCTCTGCCTGATTCTTGCCATCTTTGTCCCCATTATCCCGCCGATTCTGATGCAGGAGAAGCTGAACGCCATCGTCGCGCCGACTGCCGCGCCTGCTGCATACGCCGCTCCCGCCGCCCCTGTCGCTCCCGCTCCTGCGCCCGCCGCACCGGCCAGCGTAAGCGAGGCTGCGGACGACCTGATGAAGCTCAAGGAGCTGCTGGACGCAGGCATTCTCACCCAGGAAGAATTTGACGCAAAGAAAAAGCAGCTGCTGGGGCTGTAATTCCATACGACAAGGCGCGGGGCAGATGCCCCGCGCCTTTTGATACTATTTCCTGATTAAAATCTTTGATTTTAATCAGGAAGGCATCGCCTAATGGCGCTGCCATTTTTGTGATTTATAAGGAAAGAAATCACAAAACAAGTCTCATATGAACTCCTTGCCCTTCGGGCAATTAAAATCTTTTCTAAAGATTTTAATTGGAGTTCAGTATGACAAGCCAGGAGGGAGCGGAAAATCCGCTCCCTCCATGTATTTACTTCTTGATGATCTCGCTGATCTTCTCGGCGGCGGTGGTAACCGCGTCGCTGACGGCGGCGGCTGCCTTGTTTGCCTTGGCGGCGGCCTTCTCCAGGGCGATCTCCTTGGCAAAGTAGCGGTTCAGCATACCCTGCAGAGCCTTGCCGTGGCGGGCTTCGTCCTTGGCCATTTCGTGGACGGTGTCATGGATGGCGTCCAGGCCGTTCTTCTTGGCGCAGGCGGCCAGGTCAAACTTGCCCTGGGTGGCGCCGAACTCGCAGTCAACACGCCAGGCCAGATTGTCCTTGGTGGTGGCCTTCATGTGGGGCTCCAGATCCTCTCCCAGAATCTCGGCGAACTTGGCGGCGTGCTCGGCTTCCTCGTGGGCGGCCTTCTCCCAGTACAGGCCGATCTCGGGGTAGCCCTCCCGGTGGGCAATGCGGGCCATGCACAGGTACATACCCACCTCGCTGCACTCGCCCTGGAAGTTGGCCATCAGCTGCTCGAAGATGAACTTCTTGTCTTCCTCGGAGATGTCGGGGTTGTTCTTCACGGTCTTGGCGTAGATGCCGTACTCATGCTCGGCGGCCAGCTTGCCTTCCTCCATAACCTTGAACTTGGAGCCGTCAACGCCGCAAACAGGGCACTTGAAGCCTTCGGGGATGAACTCGCCTTCGTAGACATAACCGCAAACGGGGCACACAAATTTCTTCATAATCGATTCCTCCAAAATTAGTTTTATAAGTTATTTGGGCAAATACGCCCGGGATTACAATAAATTACGCCTCTTCCTCGAACAATTCGGGGCCGACGCCGCAGAGGGGACATTCGTAGTCTTCGGGCAGCTCGTCGCCTTCGTAGACGTACCCGCAGACGGTGCAGACATATTTTTTCATACAGCTTCCTCCTTAGTTTCTGATTGGCAGCCGCGGCACAGACCGGTGAAGGTCAGCTGGCAGCTGTGTACCTGACAGCCGGTGCATTCCTCGGCGGCGCGTCCCAGAGACAGGGGAGCCGCCGTGTTGGGAAGGTCGATCACCGCGCCGCAGGTGGTGCAGATGAAGTGGACATGGGGGCGGGTGTCGGCGTCGAAGCGTTCGCTTCCGTTCACCGTACCCACGCTCTGGATCAGACCCTGACTCTTGAACAGGGCGAGATTGCGATAGATCGTGGCAAGGGAGATGTCCGGGTGTTCCTCCCGCAGCATTTCGTGAACCATTTCCGCTGAGGGATGAAGCACGGTGCCGCGGAGGCAGGACAGGATCGCGTTGCGTTTTTTGAATTGCTTGGTGGCCGCTTCCATAGGCACCTCCTTTGGTTTGATTTATTTAAGAACTATTCTTATTTACATCTAGAGTATAGCACGGGGCATTTCATTTGTCAAGAGTAAAATGAGAATTATTTGCATTTATTTTCCAAAAAGAAAATCGTCCGCCGACTGCGCACTGTCGGCGGACGGTTTGTCATAGCTTGGCAATATCGGCGACCAGAGCGTCCACTTCGGCCTGAGTGGTTGCCCAGCTGGTGCAGAAACGCACGACTGTTCCCTGCTCATCTGCCCCTTCTTCCTCAAAGTAGTAGCCCTGTGCCAGCGCTTTCTTCTGCCGCCGGGACAGGATGACGAACTGCTGGTTGGTGGAGCTTTCCACCCAGAAAGGGATGCCCTTCACCGCAAAGGCTTCTCTGATCTGCATGGCAAGCTCGTCGGCGCGTTTTGTTTTCTCAAAATATTCGCCGCTTTCCAGCATGGCCGCAAATTGCAGACCCATCAGCCAGCCCTTGGCCAGCACCGCGCCGTGCTGCTTCATGTAGGCCTTGAAGCGGTACTGAAGTTTGGGTTCGGTGATGACCAGTGCTTCGCCGAACAGCGCGCCGCACTTCGTCCCGCCGATGTAGAATACGTCCGTCAGCTCCGCGAAATCCTTCAACGTCAGATCGTTGTCCGCCGCCCCCAGGCCGTAGCCCATTCTTGCCCCATCCACGAACAGGTACATGCCGTATTTTTGGCAGACCTCCCGGATATCCCGCAGCTCCTGAGCGGAATACAGCGTCCCCTTTTCCGTGGGGAAGGACAGATACACCAGCTTCGGCTCCGTCAGATACTCCGGCGTGCCGCCGTCGTAATACGCCGCCGCGCAGGCGGCGACTTGCCGGGCGGTGATTTTCCCGTCGGTGTTGGGAAGGGCGAGGATTTTGTGTCCCGTATTTTCGATGGAAGCGGCTTCGTGGCAGTTGATATGTCCGGTGTCGGCGGCAATGACGCTCTGGATGGGGGACAGCGCTGCCGCAATGACCACGAGATTTGCCTGGGTCGCGCCGGGGACGAATTTGATCAGGGCGTCCTCAGAAGAAACCAGCTGTTTGATGACCGCCTCGGCGCGGCGGCACCAAATGTCCTCGCCGTAGCCCGGGAAGCTCTCGGCGTTGGTGGCGGTCAGGGCGCTTAGGATGGAGTCCAGCGCCCCGTGGTTGTAATCGTTGTTGAATCGAATCATGATTTACTCCTTTTCTTCCGCGTTCAGTGCGTCTACCACGATGTCCCGGTAGGGATTGGCGATCACGGTGCGGTAGGTGTGGTAGATCACCATGCCGGGCTTGCCGTTGGGAATTTTCTTCACCTGCTTTACCGCTGTCACGTCCACGGGGACGTTCTGCCCGCCCCCGGTTTCGGCGTAGTAAGCGGCCAGCTGCGCCGCCTGCGTAACGGTGTTGTCCGGGGGCGTGGTGCCGCCGCAGGAAATAATGACGTGGGAGCCGTGCACCTTGGAGGCGTGGCACCAGATGTCGTCTTTCCGGGCAAGGCGGAAGGTCAGCTCGTCGTTCTGGCGGTTGTTCCGGCCGACGTAGATCGGGTAGCCGTCGGTGCTTTCAAACCGCATGGGGGGCAGCTTGGCCTGCTTCATGCGCTTCCGGTCGGTGTCGGGACGGAGATACCCGCCCTCTTGCAGCTCCCGGCGGATTTCCTCCAGCTCCCCCTCGGAACCGGCGCGGTTCAGCTCCTCCAGCACGCTTTTCAGGTAGTCCAGCTCCAGACGCCCCAGCTCCAGCTGCTTCGTCAGCTCCTTCTCCGCGTTTTTCATCCGGGCATAGTCCTTGTAATACTTGGCGGCGTTCTGGTTGGGGGAGAGAATGGGGGAGATGGGAATGTCCACCGGCCGCATTTCCTCGTCGTAGAAGTCCTCGCATTGGACGGTGGTCTGCCCCTTCACGATGCGGTGGAGGTTGGCCGTGAGGATGTCCCCCAGCTGGCGCAGACGCTCCCGGTCGTAGGTGGCTTCCAGCTCCTTTTCCTGAATGGCCAGCTTTTTGGTCAGGCGGCCGCACAGATTCTGAACGGTCTTGCGCACGGCCTGACTCTTCTGCCGCATGGCGTCCTTCTGATCCCGGACGGTGTAGTACATGTCCAGGAGCTTTCCGAAGGACGCGGCGCGGCTGCATTCGCCGTATTCCCGGATGGGGCAGAAGGCGAACTGCTTGGGCGTGCCGTCCGGGAGGGCGTAATAATAGGGCGCGGGATGGTTCAGATGCTCGTGGAAGAACAGCGACAGCTTGTCGGCGGTGGTGTCCACGTCCAGAGAATCGATTCGGGCATCCGTGCTTCCGGCGGCGTACAGCGCGGCCTCCCGGCATACCAGCGGGGACAATCCGCCAACGGTGTCCATCAGCCGGTCGGCCAGAACGTCCGCGCCGGGGACAGTGAGTATGTTTACATAACGCTGGGCATCACCCTCCGGGGCACTGTCCAGCAGGTTCAGCTTCATGACCGGCTCCGGCGGCTGATACATGAGACCCGGCAGCGCTGCCCGCTTGGCGCTTTCGTCAAGGCCGATGCGCCGCAGGCAGTCCAGAATCCGCCCCTCGGGGGACAGCAGATACAGATTGCAGGTGCGTCCCATCAGCTCGGCCATCAGCGTTTTCTGCACCGGAAAGCCCATCTCGTCGGTGCAGTCGAAGCGGAACGCCGCCGCCCGCTCCATGGGGGGCTGGGTGATTTCCGTCAGCTTCGCCCCCA
Source organism: uncultured Oscillospiraceae bacterium (assembly GCA_934572365.1). Classification (GTDB taxonomy): domain Bacteria; phylum Bacillota; class Clostridia; order Oscillospirales; family Oscillospiraceae; genus Faecousia. The sequence continues at coordinate 46 of CAKTKX010000079.1, read as the reverse complement.
GAAGGTGCTTGCGCAGAAGCATACAGAACATGGGCGGCTGCGCCGG
>CAKTKX010000078.1 GCA_934572365.1 uncultured Oscillospiraceae bacterium | reverse complement strand
CCCCATGACGCCATTGTCAACGGTGTGGTCATGGTTCCGGAAGACCGGAAGCTTCAGGGCATCATTCCCCGGATGAGCGTTGGCCGGAATATTTCCATCGGCTCACTGGATCAGATCACCAACCGGCTGGGCTTTGTCAATACCCGCCGGGAGGAGCAGATCGGACTGGAAGGCAAGGCCAATTTCAACATCAAGACCCCCGATCTGGAAAAGCCCATCGTAGAGCTTTCCGGCGGCAACCAGCAGAAGGCGATCGTCGCCCGCTGGATGAGCACCAAGCCGAAGGTCCTGATTCTGGACGAGCCGACCAAGGGCATCGATGTCGGCGCAAAGTCGGAATTTTACAACATGATCTGCGAATTTGCCAAGGAGGGCTTGGCGGTGATCCTGATTTCCTCGGAGCTGCCTGAGGTCATCGGCCTGTCCGACCGGATCATTGTAATGAGGGGACGCCGAATCGTCGGTGAGATTTCTGCGAAGGACGCAACGGAAGAAAAGCTCCTGAGCATGGCTATGATGGAGGAGACATAATATGGCTAACAATACCGCGCAGGGGAAGACCCTGGAAAAGAAAGGCTTCAAGCTGCCGATTTCCGGCAATGCGCTTGTGCTTCTGGTCGCATTGGTTCTGGTGACGGCGATTTTCTCGGCGCTGAACCCCAACTACTTTACATACGGAAACTTCATCAACATTCTGACTGCTTCCACGCTGATCGGACTGACCTCCATCGGCATGACCTTCCTGATCATGACCGGCGGCAGCGACCTGTCCGCTGGCTCCGTGGCGGCCTTCGGCGGTGTGTTCATTGCCTGGGGTCTGAAAAATACCAGCATGAACTGGGTGGTGCTGGCGCTGATCGTTCTGGCGGTGTCCTCCATTGCAGGCATTATCAACGGCCTGATGGTCACCCGGCTGAATATCGTCCCCTTTATTGCCACCCTGGTTTCCCAGTCCCTGTGGCGTGGCTTCGCCTATCTGCTGTGCGACGGCCGCCCCATTGCCATCAGCGACGCGGGACTGAAAAGTCTGGGTAACGGCATGGTATTCGGCAGCGTTCCTTACCCTGTGATCATAACCATTGTTCTGTTCGTGATCTTCGCCTTTATCCTGTCCAGCACCAAATTCGGCCGCAGCATTTTTGCCATCGGCGGCAATGCGGAGGCTGCCCGGCTGGCAGGCATCAACTCCAACCGGATCAAAATTGTCTGCTATGTGATGACTTCTGTATTCGCGGCCATGGCCGGCATTATTCTGGCTTCCCGGATGTTCTCCGGCCAGCCTGCTTCCAGCCCCAACCTGCACTTCGACGCCATCACCGCCTGCAACCTGGCAGGTGTCTCCATGGTGGGCGGCGTTGGCTCCATTCCCAGCGTGGCTCTGGGCGTGATTCTGGTTCAGGCCTTCAACTCCGGCCTGAACATGGCAGGCGTGTCCCAGTACTGGCAGTATGTCGCCCGTGCGGCGCTGCTGTTCGGCTCTCTGGCCATTGACTTCTATCGTCAGAGAAACCGTCAGAAGAGACTGCTGGCAGACAGTATGAAGAATCTGTAACCCTACGGTGTTTGCGGCTGTTGCCGAAAAACATAAATTATCAAAACGGAGGAAACACAATGAAAAAGTTGACCGCTCTGCTCCTGGCTCTGGTGATGATTCTGTCCCTGGCTGCCTGTGGCGCAAAGGAAACCACCCCCGAAACCAAGGCTACGGAAGCCGCCGCCCCCGTCGAGACCAAGGCTCCCACCGAGGAAGCACCTGCTGCTCCCACTTCTCTGAACATTTACGGAATCTACAAGTCCGAGTCCGCCTATTTTGTCAATGAGGCCGCTTCCATTGAGAAGGCTCTGAACGACAAGGGCGCCGAGTACGGCATCGAAGTCACCTGGCACTTCCTGAACTGCGACGGCGACGCGGAAAAGTACATGACCCAGATCGACACCGCCATCGCGGACAATGCCGACGCCATCGTTACCTGCATCCCCGACCAGACCATGTCTGAGGCCGCTGTCGCCAAGTGCGAGGCTGCCGGTGTCGTCATCGTTGCCTGCGACGATCCTCTGAAGGACGGCGACGACAACAAGCTGGCTCCCTGGTTCGGCATTGACGCCTACAACATCGGCTACGCCGCCGGTGAGTGGATGGCGGACTACGCCACCGAAAACGGCATGACCGAAGACAAGACCACTGGCCTACTGTACATGACCATGAATACCGTTTCTTCCTGCGTCCCCCGTACCGAGGGCGAGAAGCAGGCGATTGCTGATAAGATCGGCACTGCTTTCGATGGCCGTACCTACGAGGTCGACTACGTGACCACTATTGAAGATGCTTATAACGGCGCTTCCGCCATGATCGCCGGTCATCCCGAAATCAAGTCCTGGCTGGTCTTGGTCGCTTCTGAGGCGGGTGCTCTGGGTTCCGCTTCCGCCATTGAGAACGCCGGTCTGGCTGACACCTCCTGCGTTGTGACCCTGGGCTGCGATGAGACCACCGGTCAGTGGGAAGAGGGCAACTACGCCGTCATCCGTTCCGCCGCTTACTTCTCCGGCAAGGTCGTCGGTAAGGAAGCCATCGTTGCCGTAGTCGAGCACCTGGTCAACGGCACCGAGATCCCCAAGGAGTATGCCACTCCCGCCGTCATGGTCGATCCCACCAACTACAAGGATCACGTCCTGTAATCAAAATCGAATTTAACGGGAAAGGGCAATCGGGGTTACCCCGGTTGCCCTGAACCGTTTTTCAGGGCAGCCGCGTGCCGGCTGCGGTGAAAAGCGGTATCACAATCATTATGGAATCCCAGAAAAAGGAGAAATGATATGAAAAAGAAGAACATTCTGCTGTACTTCACCGATCAGCAGCGGGCGGACACCTGCGGCTGCTACGGTCAGGAACTTCCCATTACGCCCGTTCTGGATCAGCTGGCTGCGGAGGGCACCCGGTTTGACCTGGCGTTCACGCCCCAGCCCGTCTGCGGCCCCTGCCGCGCCATGTTCCAGACCGGCAAATGGGCGACGGATATCGGCTGCTTCCGCAATAATATCATGCTCCCGGCCAACGTAAAGCCTCTGGGGGCATATATGGAGGAGGCCGGGTACGAAACGGCCTACGTCGGCAAGTGGCACTTAGCGTCCGATGGGGAGCTGGAACAGAAGCCCACCATTGACCATACTGTCACCGCCATCCCCCGGGAGCTGCGGGGCGGCTATACCAGCTTCTGGCGTACTAGTGACGTTCTGGAATTTACCAGCCACGGCTATGACGGCTTCGTGTTTGACGAGAATGACAACCGTATTGATTTCACCGGCTACCGCGTGGACTGCATCACGGACTTTGCCCTGGAATTTCTGGAGCAGTACAAGGGAGAAAAGCCTTTCTTCATGACCGTCTCCCATATTGAACCCCACCATCAGAACGACCACCAACACTATGAAGGCCCCATCGGCTCCAAAGAGAAGTATGCGAACTTCACCTCGCCCAAGGATCTGGAGGCACTGGGCGGCAATCACCGGGAAGAATACCCCGACTATCTGGGACAGTGCGCGTCTCTGGACAAGAATCTGGGGCGGCTGGTGAACAGGCTGAAGGAAATGGGGATCTACGAGGATACGGTTATCCTTTATCTTTCCGATCATGGCAGCCACTTCATGACCCGCAATCGGGACGCCCATCTCAACGGCTATGACGACTACAAGCGCTCCATGCACGATGCCTGCCTGCGGGTTCCGCTGGTGGTGACCGGCGGCGAGTTTACCGGCGGCGGTGTGGTGACCGACCTGATCAGCACCGCCGGTCTGCCCAAGACCATTCTGGGCATTGCCGGTGTGGATGTGGGCGACGAAATGATCGGCGAAAACTTTGCCGATGTTCTGCACAAAGCCAATCCCAATCGCCCTAACGAGGTCTTTGCCCAGATCTCCGAGAGCCGGGTAGGCCGCGCCATCCGCACCGCCGATTATGCTTACTCCGTCTACGCCCCCGACATCAACGGCGGCGCACAGCCCGCGGCAGACCTCTACGCGGATGATTTCTTCTACGATCTGAAAAAGGATCCCTATGAGCTGAACAACCTGGTCGACGATCCTGCGTACACCCAGGTCAAGCAGGAACTGCGCAAAAAGCTGCTGAACTGGATCCGCGCCGCCGAAAATGCGTCCCCCGAAATTGTGGATGCCTGACATGTTTCTATAATAGATTTTTCGCTCGCATGAGCGCACGAACTCCGGCTGACAGGCCTTGCCTGTCAGCCGGAATCAGATTCGTTAGAGCAAACAGGATATGGAATTTGACCCTCTGCTGTTCAAGGCCTCGGTATCTCCGTCCGGAACCTGAATGCGGAAATCCACACAGCAGAAATCCGAAAAAGCGCGGCTGTCGATTGTCGCCGGGAAAGCCGTTCCTCCGTATTTGTACTTGCATAGAAATATCGTCCGTGCTATACTGATTGTGACAATTTCGCGTGCAAGAGAAACGATCGGCTATGCACGACTCAATTTGTAAAGGAGCGTTTTTTATGGTTTGCAGCTGCTGCGGCACAAAGAAAGGGTTCTTGGAGATGTTCTTTTCGGTGGAAGGAAGCAAGGAGGTCAAGCTTTGCAGCGAGTGCAAGGAGATAGTGGAAAAACTGGACGGAGATGTACTCGGCGGGGAAAAGGAGCTGTATGATCTCCACATGATCCAGCTTCAGAAGCGCGCCAAAAATCCCTCCGAGGCATTTCAGAGTTGGAAAACGGCACATTTTCCGGCCAAGTAGGGAAGTGCCAAACAGGAAGCCTGTTGAGAGAAGCGCAACGGGAAGCACTCGGATTTTTCCCAGCCAAAATGCAGACAGAGAGGAAACATACATATGAAAATACTGGTCGTAAACGATGACTCCATCCATGCTCCCGGTATCGCGCTGCTGGCGAAGGCGGCCATGGAGCTGGGGGAGGTCACGGTGGTGGCGCCTGCCAATCAGTGCAGCGCCATGTCCCAGAGGATCACAATCCGCGGGGATATGCGGGTGGACAAGGTGCAGGATTTTCCCGTTCCCGTGAAGGCGGCCTACAAGGTGGACGGCACGCCCGCAGACTGTGTGAAGATTGCAATGCAGTATCTGCTGGAGGAAAAGCCGGACTATGTTTTCTCCGGTATCAACGACGGCTATAATGCGGGCTTCGATATTGCCTATTCCGGCACGCTGGGGGCGGCCTTCGAGGCGGTCATGAACGGCGTCCCGGCCATGGCTTTCTCCAATGCCATGCACTCGCCCCTGGATATCGCGGAGACGTATCTGGTGGACATCCTCCGGGAGCTGATGAAGGCCGGTCAGGGGCGGGGCGAGGTGTGGAACGTGAACTTCCCGGCGGTCGCCCCCGATCAGCTGAAGGGCATTCTGAGAGACCGCACCGTCGCACCTATTCAGTTCTACAGCGAAAATTATCGGGAAACCAGACTGCCTGACGGCGCGGTCGCCCTCACCGGCCAGGGTTCCCCGCTGACGGAGCAGGACGAGACCCCGGCAGGCACCGACGTGGAGGCCGTTTTGAAGGGGTACATCTCCATCGGTAAAATCAAGAGCGCGTTAATGTAAAAATTAGGCAAAAATTGTGTCCGCCTACTTGAAAAAACCACAAGATGTGCTATTATCTTAGTGTTAGGGCATTTGGTGTCCGCACCCACACGTAGTTCCCGGTGTTTCACCGTGAATAAAAAAGATAAAGGAGATATTTAAAATGAAAAAGATCCTTGCACTGACCATGGCAATGATCCTGGTTCTGTCCCTGGCCGCCTGCGGCGCAAAGGACACGACTCCCGAGACCACCGCGGCGGCAACCGCAGCGGCGACTGAGGAAGCCGTTGAGACCGAAGCTGCCCGTCCTCATTTCGACAAGCTGACCCTGGAGTTCGTTCCCTCCAAGGACGCCGACGTTATCATCGCCGGCACCGAGAACCTGCCCGAGTTGGTCAAGGCCGAGATGGCAAAGCTGGGCTACGACATCGACGAAGTTGACATCACTGTCGGCACCAGCTATGATGCCACCGGTGAGGCCATGTCTGCTGGTACCATCGATCTGGGCTGGCTACCCGGCGGCACCTACGCCCTGTACTCCGACGATACCGAGGTCATTCTGACCGCTACCCGTAACGGCCTGTCCAATGACAGCGAGAACCCCGCCGACTGGAACGGCGAAGCCAACGCCACCAAGAAGGACGGCCCTCAGGTCACCTACTACCGTTCTCTGATCTACGCAACTCCCTCTCCCTACGGCAAGGAGCTGGCCGCCAAGGT
>CAKTKX010000077.1 GCA_934572365.1 uncultured Oscillospiraceae bacterium | reverse complement strand
TTATTTCTGTGATTCAATCGCAAAGAGAACAGGCAACAAAGTGATCCGGGCTGACTTCCTTCAGGCAGACATTCTCCTTGCACTTATCCGTTGCGTAGGGGCAGCGGGGCGCAAACCGGCAGCCGGGCGCAGGATTGATGGGGCTGGTAACCTCGCCCCGGAGCATGAAGCCCTCTCTGTTCCGCCTGGACAAGTCAATGGTGGGTACCGCGTGAAGCAGCGCCTTGGTATAGGGGTGTACAGGGTTGGCAAACAGCTCCGCAGTCTTCGCGTGCTCCACCACCTGTCCCATATACATAACCATGATCTCGTCGCTGATATGCTTCACCACGCACAGATCGTGGGTGATGAACATATAAGAAAGTCCCCGCTGTTCCTGCAGATCCATCAGCAGGTTCAGAATCTGCGCCTGAATGGACACGTCCAGAGCCGAAACCGGCTCGTCGCAGACGATGAACTTGGGGCTTACCGCCATGGCTCTGGCCAGGCCGACCCGCTGGCGCAGGCCGCCGTCCAGCTCGTGGGGGAACAGGTTCGCCTGATCCGCAGGCAGGCCGCACATATCCATGATCTCCCGGACATGCTCGTTGATTTCTGCCTTTGTTTTCAGCAGGCCGCACACCTGCACCGGCTCGGCGATCAGATTGTGTACGGACATACGGGGGTCAAGGGAGCTGTAGGGATCCTGGAAGACCATCTGCATGTTCAGGTGAATCTTCTGCATATCCTTGCCCTTGTATTTCAGAATGTTTTCCCCGTTGTACAGCACCTCACCGGCAGTGGCCGGCTGGAGCCGCAGAATGGTTCTGCCCAGGGTGGACTTTCCGCAGCCGCTTTCGCCCACCACGCCCAGGGTCTTGCCGGGCATGATCTTCAGGTTGACGTCCTCAACGGCATGGAGCATTCCCGCGCCTGTCTTGAAATATTTTTTCAGGTTCTTCGTTTCAACAAGAGGCATTGCCATATCAGAACTCCTCCTTCTCGGCATAACGGTGGCACAGGATGCCGTGTTCGCCGCACACGTGCATGGACGGCGCTTCCGTCCGGCAGCGCTCCGTGGCGTACTCGCAGCGGTCGGCGAAGCAGCAGCCCTTGTATTCCACTCTGGGGTCGGCCATGTGTCCGGCGATGGGGTGCAGCCGGGGCTGATCGTCATGGAGATTGGGGATGCAGTTAAACAGGCCTGCGGTATAGGGATGGTTCTCCTTCCGCTGGAACACGATCTCAACAGGGCCATACTCCACCACACGTCCCGCGTAAACCACGGAAACGGAGTCGCAGAACTGCGCCACAACGCCCAGATCGTGGGTAATGAGCATGACGGAGGTGTTGAATTTCTCCCGCAGCTGCTTCATCAGCTCCAGAATCTGCGCCTGAATGGTCACGTCCAGAGCCGTGGTCGGCTCGTCGGCCAGCAGCAGCTCCGGCTCCGCAACCAGCGCCATGGCGATGACGACTCTCTGCTTCATGCCGCCGGAGAACTCGTGGGGGAAGCTCTTCTTCCGCTGGGGCGGGATGCCAACCAGGGTCATCATCTCGTCCACACGCTTGTTCTTCTCCTCCCGGGTCATTTCCGGGAAGTGCAGGTTCAGCACTTCGAGAATCTGGTCGCCCACCGTCTGGGTGGGGTTCAGGCTGGTCATGGGGTCCTGGAAGATCATGGAGATGCGCTTGCCCCGCAGAGGCAGCATTTCCGCCTCCGGCAGGTTCAGCAGCTCCTGACCGTCATAGACGATGGAACCGCCGGTCACCTCGCCCACCCGTTCCGGCAGCAGCCGCAGGATGGACAGCGCCAGGGTGGTTTTTCCCGCGCCGGTCTCGCCCACCAGGCCGCGGGCTTCGCCCCGAACCAGCTTCAGGTTGAAATTGTTGACCGCGTGAACCACTGCGTCGTCTGTATTGTACCGGACGGTCAGATCGGAAATCTCCATCAGGTTGTCTTGTTTCTTTTCCATCTGTACGTCCTCCTTATTTCTTGGTTCTGGGGTCAAAGGCATCCCGCAGGCCGTCGCCGATGAAGTTGACCGCCATGACGGTCAGGCAGATGCAGATGCCGGGAATCAGGCCGAGGTAGGGATAGGCCTGAATGTTGATCTTGTTTTCGGAGATGATGGTGCCCCATTCCGGCGTGGGAGAGGCGACGCCCAGACCCAGGTAGCCCATGGAGGAGATACTCAGGATGGTCTGGCCGAGACACAGGGTCGCGGAAACGATGATGGGGCCGATGCCGTTGGGCAGGATGTGCTTGAGGATGATCCGCAGGGAGCTGCATCCGTAGCACTTGGCCGCCTCCACGAATTCCACGTTCCGCAGGGTCAGCACGGAGGAGCGGACGATTCTGGCAAACCGCGCCACCTGGGAAATTGCCAGCGCTACCACCAGCTTCCAGACGCCGTTGCCCATGGCGGTGATGATGGCCATGGCCAGCAGAGAGGAAGGAACGGCCATCAGGATGTCCACGATCCGCATAAGGAAGCTATCCACCTTGCCGCCGAAGAAACCGGCGGCGCCGCCGATCAGCGCGCCGACCACAAAGGCGATGCCGATGATGGCGAAGGAGCACAGCAGAGAAATTCTGCCGCCGTACAGGACACGGGCAAACAGGTCACGGCCAAATTCGTCCGTACCGAAGATGTACAGCGGATTGGGGCTGGTAAACCGGTCGGAAATGTGCAGCTTGGTCACGTTTTCATAGCTGCTCAGAATCGGGGCGGCCAGCACCGCCAGGAACACGAAAGCCAGCAGGAACACGCCGAACATGGCCAGCTTGTTCTTGCGGAAGCGGAACATGACCAGCTCGCCGGTGCTGTATTCGGAAAGAGATTTTTTACGACGTTTCAACATACGCTTTGCCCTCCATCAGGATGCCAGGTCAATTCTGGGGTCAATCACCGCGCACAGCAGGTCTACCAGAAGATTGATCACGCCAACGATCACCGTCACGAAGATGATCGTGCCCAGCACCACGGGAACGTCCCGGGATTTCACGGCACTTAAAAGCATGGTGCCGACGCCGGGAATGGTGAAAATGTTTTCCGTAACCACAGCGCCGCCGATGGTGCCGGCAAAGCTCACGCCGATCTGGGTCACGACGGGGATCATGCCGTTGCGAAGGGCATGATGACGGATGACCGTCTTGTTGGGTGCGCCCTTGGCCTTGGCGGTACGGATGTAGTCCTGCCGGATAACGTCCAGCATGCTGGTGCGGCTCATGCGGATCATGGTAGCCATGGTGTTGGCACCCAGAATCAGCGTAGGCAGAATCAGGGACTTGGGAGAGTCAAAGCCGGAGGTGGGCAGCCAGTGCAGCGTCAGGCAGAACAGCACCTGACACATGGTACCCAGCCAGAAGGCAGGCAGAGAGAACAGCAGCATCGCTACAAAGGAGCTGCCGTAGTCCAATAGACTATATTGTTTGATGGCGGAGCCGATGCCCAAAGGCATACCCACCGCCACAGCAAACAGCATGGCAAGGGTAGACAGCAGGAGCGTATTGGGCAGGCGGCGGGCAAAACGGGCAAGCACCGCTTCGCCGTTGATCCAGGACTCGCCGAAGTCCAGCCGCAGAACGCCGCCCATATAGCGGATGTAGCGAACCAGAAGGGGCTTATCCAGACCCATTTCCGCCTTCTTCTCCGCGATCTGCTCCGGCGTTGCGTCGTCGCCCAGCAGCGAACGTGCCAGGTCGCCGGGGGCGGCGGACAGGATCAGGAACAGAACAAATGTCACGCAAATGATAACCGGAATCAGCATCAGCAGCCGTTTTCCGGCGTATTTTAACCAGCTCATTGATTTCCTCCTTGAAAAAGCGGGGCAATGAAAGTAAGCGGAACCTCTGATGAAATCGGCAAGAGCTGTGAGCGAGAGATTTTTCGACCAATCGAGGTATCGGAAACGGAGGAATACTTTGTGTATTCCCCGTTTTTGATACCGAAGAGTGGGCGGAAAAGATCCGCTCACAGCCGCAGACGATTTCATCAGAGATTCCGAAAGAAAAGGGAAGCGGCGCGGCGTGTCACCGTTCCGCTTCCCTCTTTTACTCAGTCAGTTCTTGGGAATGCTGGGATGGATCAGTTGAAGCTCCAGTCGCCGAAGTACATGTTACCCAGGCAGTGCGCCTTCACGCCACTCATGTTGGAACGGTACGCGATGGTCGCCAGGTCATTGACCAGAGGTACGTCATAGGCTTCTTCCGCCACGATGTTGCAGGCCTCGACATACATCGCCTTCCGCTCGTCGCCCTGAGCCGCACGGGCCTTCAGCAGGATCTCGGAGATCTCGCCGTCGCGCTGGAACACGCGGTTCTCCCAAGGCTTTCTGTCCAGGCGGTGGGCGGTGTACATGCCGTCCGCGTCAACCAGGGAGCAGAGATTGTTTATAATGTAGGCTTCGTAGGTACGGTTTGCAAACTCGCCGGAGTAGGTGGGGTAGTCGGTAGCCTTGACGGTGCAGTTGATGCCGATCTCCATCAGCTGAGCCTGGATGATCTTGCCAACGTTCTCCAGAGAGGAGCCGCTGGGAACGGACACCGCGAACTCTTCGCCGTTGTAGTTGGACTTGGCCAGATATTCCTTGGCGGCTTCCTGATCGTAGGGAACAACCTCAACGCCGTCAGCCTCGGTAACAAAGCTCAGGTAGTTGGAGCACATGTCCACGTTCAGAATTTCGCTGCGGCCGGCGTAGACGCCGTCGTTGATCATCTGCTTGTCGATACCGGCCTGAACAGCCTTCCGGAAGTTGATGTCCTTGCAGGCGCCGGTCCAGTCGTTCAGGTACAGGGAGATACGGCCGGTGGACAGGGTGCTGTCCCATGCCACGTCGGCGTTGCCGTCCAGACGGGTGCAGACGTCGATGGAGGGGCTACGGACAACATCGTAGTCGCCGTTCTGCAGACCCAGAATCTGGGTGTTGGTGTCGGCAACGACCTGGATAACGATGTTCTTGATAGCGGGCTTGGTTCCCCAGTAGTCCTCGTTGGCGGTCAGGGTGGTGTGGTCGCCGCTGATCCACTCGACGAACTTGTAGGGGCCGGTGCCGATGGGGTTCTTGACGTACTCGTCGTCACCGACTTCGTCAAAGTAAGCCTTGCAGGCGATGCCGCCCAGACGGGAAGCCACGCCGTAGGGGAACGCCGCGTAGGGGCTGGACAGGGTCATCTTGACAGTGTAGTCGTCGATGATGTCGCACTGCTTGTAGTTGACAAACAGAGCGGTGCCGATGGGGCCTTCAAAGCCGTAGTCATAGGAGAACTTGACGTCCTCGGCAGTCATCTCCTGGCCGTTGTGGAACTTCACGCCCTTGCGCAGGTGGAAGGTGTACTCCAGGCCGTCGTCGGAGACCTCATAGCTTTCCGCCAGAGCGGGGGTCAGGGAGCCGTCGGCTTCCAGACGCAGCAGGCAGTCATACACGTTGGAAAGAACCAGGTTATCCGCGCCGGAGCAGCTCTGCTTGGACTGAGCGAAGAACCGGTAGGGCTCATCGGACGTTGCCAGAATGGCGGTGTCCTTTACAGTGCCGGTCTGCTCGCCCTGGGGCTTTGCAGCGTCGGCGGTCTTGTTGTCCGCAGTAGTGGGCTTTTCATTGGTTCCGTTTCCGGAGCCGCAGGCGCACATGGAAACAGCCATGACGACAACCAGCAGCAATGCAAGAATCTTCTTCATAGTTTCCTCCTGTTTTTTATTTGGATTTTTGTTTCCTTCCTAGGATGGCATCAGTTTAACATCGCGAAACGACTTTGTCAACGCTCGTCGGTCGACATGGAATTTCATTTCACACTTTGTCACAATTTGATGGTATCTGCACGAATTTGCGAAATATTTGCACATGGCATTTGGCATAATGACGAAATTGTGGCTTTTGAACTGTGCATTTTGCTTGTGTGGTTTTTCCCGGCTTTTCTGAAAAGGCGTTCCATCCCTGGCTCCGGCAAGGGGAAAACGGAATTGCCGGAGGCATTCCCTCTCCCCTCCCCCAATAAGATGTTTCACGGAAGGGGGAACATTCCATGGCAAAGAAAACGCCGCAGTTGACCTTCACCTTCGAAAATCCCAATACGCCCAAAGGCTTTGAACAAATGCTGAAAGCGCTTCTTCTTGAGAAGCTTCTTTCCCGGCAAGCCGAGACCGCCCGCCCATGAGGATTGCCGCCTATTGCCGTGTTTCCACGGATAAGGACGAACAAATTGACAGTCTGAACCATCAGAAGGCGTTTTTCGTCGAATATGCCAAACGCAGCGGCCATGAGCTGTTCCGGCTCTACGCCGACGAAGGGATCAGCGGCACCAGCCTGAAAAAGCGGGAGGAATT
>CAKTKX010000076.1 GCA_934572365.1 uncultured Oscillospiraceae bacterium | reverse complement strand
TGTCCTGAACCTGCGCCCAGACCGGCAGGGACGAATCGGTGGAAGCGTCACCGGAGGGTGTCGCCGCGCCCTGCACCGTGCCAAGCTCCGTCCAAACGGTGGGGATCACCACATGATTCTCCGCGTCCGCGCCGTACACGCCCATGTAGAGCGTAACCCCCGCCCGACTGACCGTTTCCGTCGGAACCACCACTTCTTTTCCGGCGTCCAGCACATCCTTCGTCACCGCGCCCCGGAAAACCACGGTTTTCCGAAGGGAATCCCACGCGGGATCCGCATACGCAATAGACACCACTGCGCCCACGATTCCCCTGGGGACCGGCTCCAGACGCACAGTCTCACACCGGCATCCGCTGACCTGCACTTCTGCAATCTTCATTTCATCATCCTTTCTGCAGGACGAAAATACATCCTGCGACCCTATCCGCAAAAGAAGCGAATGTTGCATATAAAGCAGGCATATGATCGTGCAACCCTGAGTAAAAAAGAAAAACCCACCCCGGCTTCCCTTGTGAAGCTGGGGTGGGTACCGTATGAAATTGTTTACCGTTACCGGTGATCGCCCAGGAAGAATACCGCCAGGGTACCCGGGCCGGAGTGGGAGCCTATGACTGCGCCGGTGTAGTTGATCAGCACTTCCTTGACGCCGTACTTGGTCTTCAGAATGTTCTCAACATACTTCGCGTCCTCAATGCAGTCGCCGTGGCAGATGAACACCGTGCTGTTGTCGTAATTTCCGCCCAGCTCGCCCAGCTTGTCGGCGATGGCATCCAGAGACGCCTTGCGGCCGCGCACCTTGAACATGTTGATCAGATGTCCCTCATTGTCCACGTGAAGCACAGGCTTGACCTTCAGCATGGTTCCCACAATGGCAGTCGCGGCGCTGATACGGCCACCCCGCTTCAGATACATCAGATCGTCCACGGTAAACCAGTGGCACAGATGGAGCTTCGTGTCCTCCACCCAGGTGTGCAGCTCGTCCAGGGTCATGCCCTCGTCCCGCTTCTTGCAGGCGTACCACACCAGCAGTCCCTCACCACGGGAGGCACAGAGGGTGTCAACTACATAAATCGTCCGCTCCGGGTACTTTTCCCGCAGCTCCTCCGCAGCAATGACGGCGGACTGGTAAGTGGTAGACAGGCCGGAAGAAAAGGCCATCACCAGCACGTCTCTGCCCTCTGCCAGGTGGGGTTCCATGGCGTTCAGCCAGCGATCCGGGTTGACCGCGGCGGTCTGGGCGCTCTCACCGGCGCGGAGGGCTGCGTAAACTTCCTTGATGCTGTCGTCACTTTTATCCTCGCGAACCTGGCCGCGGAATTCCATGCTCAGAGGAACGACGGTCAAATTCAGCTGCTCATACGTTTCCGGCCGCATGTCGCAGCAGGAATCGGTCACAATATTGTAGTTAGGCATGAGGTTCACACTCCTGAAAATGATAGGGAAACGGTATCGTCCGAATCTTGGCTTGATTGTAACACATATTCCCGGGAAAACGCCACGCCCCCCGGGAAGAAAACGGCCGTATCTTTCCTACCTACAGTAGAATACCCTACTCTACCGGCGGTAGAAATGCACTTTGGGGCAGAAAATAAGGGCTGTATTCCCCCAAAACGGCCGGTTCTATTATATTCCCGAACACGCCCAGCCATTCAGAGAATCCGGTACCGGCCTGCCGCAGACGTCACCGTCCCCACGGCTCAGCTGCACTGCAAGGCAGCACCCAGAGCGTTTCCGAAAAGCTTGTGGCAGACCCCTGCGGAGTCTGCCACACAATTTTTTGAGGGTTACGCCTGAACAACAGGCTTCGGCTCGCCGAGGTTTTCCACGTTGGAGTCCTTGATGAGCTTCTTGGGGCAGACCGTGGCGCACAGGCCGCAGTTGTCGCACTTGGTATAGTCGATACGCGCCAGGTTCTTTTCCACGGTGATGGCGTCCTTGGGGCAGATCTTCTTGCACAGGCCGCAGCCGATGCAGCCCACGGTGCAGCCGCGGGTGGTGACAGCGCCCTTGGCCAGAGACGCGCAGGCAATGACCACGTTCCGGTCAGGCTCCACGGGGACGATCAGATGACGAGGGCATACGTTGGCACAGGCCATGCAGCCGACGCACAAATCTTCGTCTACCTTAGCAACGCCGTTGACCACCTTCATAGCACCGTATTTACACGCCTTGACGCAAGTACCGTAGCCCAGGCAGCCGAACTTGCAGGACACGGGGCCGTTGCCGCCGATCTTGGAAGCGGCCAGGCAGTCCTTAAGCCCCTCGTAGTTGCCCTTGATCTTGGCTCCCTTGGTCAGGTTGCCGTCCGCGTCGTAGATCTTCTCGCCAGAGCAGCACACCAGCGCGACCTTGCGGGTGACGGCTTCCGCCTTAACGCCCATGATAGCCGCCATGGCCTGCGCCGCTTCGTTACCGCCGGAGGCGCATTTCCCGATGGGCGCTTCGCCCTTGAGAACGGCTTCGGCGTAAGCGCCGCAGCCGGCATAGCCGCAGCCGCCGCAGTTGGCGCCGGGAAGACACTCGTTCAGCTGATCCAGCCGGGGGTCGGATTCCACATAGAAAATCTTGGACGCAGCGGCCAGCACCAGGCCGAACACCAGTCCCAGACCGCCGAGAATCGCAATCGCAATCACAATTTCCATATCTTCGCCCTCCTTAGAAAACCTTCAGGCCGGAGAAGCCCATGAAGGCAAGCGCCAGCAGTCCGGCGGAAATCAGCGCGATGGGGAAACCCTTGAAGCACGCAGGGCAATCGGCGCGGTTTACCCGCTCCCGGACAGAAGCGAACAGCACGATGGCCACGGTGAAGCCCAGGCCGCCGGCAGCGCCGTTGACCACGCTCAGCAGGAAGTTGTAGCCCTTCTGCACGTTGACCAGCACCACGCCCAGAACGGCGCAGTTGGTGGTGATCAGGGGCAGGTACACGCCCAGCGCCTTGTACAGCGCGGGAACGCTCTTCTTCAGGAACATCTCCACCACCTGCACGATGGCGGCAATGACCAGAATGAAGGCGACGGTCTGCATGTAGTCCAGTCCCAGCTTCACCAGCAGCACGTTGACCGCGTAGCAGGCGGCAGAGGCGATCGCCATAACGAACGTAACGGCCATGCCCATGCCCAGAGCGGTGTCGATCTTCTTGGACACGCCCATGAAGGGGCAGATGCCGTAGAACTTGACCAGAATGAAGTTCTCGCTGAGAATGGCGCTGAGAATAATACCGAGAATCGCTTGCATTATTTCGCCGCCTCCTTCTTCTTATTCTTCATTTCCAGATGCTTTACAAGCCACTGGGAAGCGGCAATGACGCAGCCCAGCACCAGGAAGCCGCCCACAGGCATGACCATCTGCATGGCGGGATACGGGGCAGGGATGATGCGGATGCCCTCGCCGCCGTTGAGGATGCCGCCGCCGAAGGTGCCGCTGCCCAGCAGCTCCCGGATGACGCAGACGGTGATCAGCGCCAGGGTATAGCCGATGCCCTGGCACAGGCCGTCCACGGCGGACGCCAGAACGCCGTTCTTGGAGGCGAAGGCCTCCGCCCGGCCGAGGACGATACAGTTGACGACGATCAGCGGGATGAACACGCCCAGGCTCTGGGACAGCGCGGGCAGAAACGCCTGAATGGACAGGTCGACCACGGTAACGAAGCCCGCCACGATGGTGATGTAAGCCGCAATGCGGATCTGGTTGGGAATGACCTTCCGCAGGGCGGAGATCAGGACGTTGGAGCAGATGAGAATGACGGTGACCGCCAGACCCATGCCGATGCCGTTGAACAGGCTGGTGGTGATGGCCAGGGTGGAGCACATACCCAGCAGCTGCACCAGAACCGGGTTCTTG
Source organism: uncultured Oscillospiraceae bacterium (assembly GCA_934572365.1). Taxonomy (GTDB): domain Bacteria; phylum Bacillota; class Clostridia; order Oscillospirales; family Oscillospiraceae; genus Faecousia. The sequence continues at coordinate 2,531 of CAKTKX010000076.1, read as the reverse complement.
GTCAGCAGGCCTTCCTTAAATTGCTTTTTGAAATCCATGACGCAGCCTCCTTAACCCAGATTGGCGGCGCAGGCCAGCGCGGCGTTGACGCCGGTGCAGACTGCGCGGGATGTGATGGTGGCGCCGGTGAGGGCGTCCACCTCACCGCCGTCCTTGGAAACGGACACGGTGCCGCTCATGCCGGCGAACTGGTCGCGGAAGGCTCTGCCCGCGTCCGTGTCGGCGGCGGCGGTAGCGCCCAGGCCGGCGGTCTCCGAGTGGGAGATGATGGAAATGCCGGTGACCTTGCCGTCGTTGTCCACGCCGACCATCATGGTGACGGTGCCGTTAAAGCCGTTGGGCGTCACCTGAACGGCGCAGCCATTGCTGCCCTTATAGGCGGCGGTGACCAGACCGGTGTCGTCGGTGAAGGCCACTTCCTGACCGCCGCCGGGAAGCACGGCCTCGATGGCGGCCTGGGTCTTCTGCTCGTTCTGCGCCGCGATACGGGGCGCGGTAACGGAGTTGACCGCGGCGAGGATCACGGCCACCACGGCGGTGATGGCAAGCAGGGTCAGGGCAATGCGAAGAACATATTTCACGGTGGATTCGGTTTTCATTTCTTTGCCGCCTCCTTCTTGGGTGCGCCGAACTTCACGGGACGGCCGACCTTATCCAGCAGCACCGCGCAGGCGTTCATGCACAGGATGGCATAGGTCACGCCCTCGCTGTAGCCGCCGAAGTAGCGGATCAGAATGGTGATGATGCCGCAGCCAATGCCGTAGACGATTTGCCCCAGCTTGGTCAGCGGGGAGGTCACGTAGTCGGTGGCCATGAAGATGGCGCCCAGCATCAATCCGCCGCCGAACACTTGGGCGGCCATCCAGGCAATGCGGTCATTGCCCTGGGGGAACAGGAAGGCCAGAATCGCCACGGTGCCGATATAGGCCAGGGGGATCCGGGCGGTGATGACCTTGCGGTACAATAGGTAAACAAAGCCGATAATCAGCAGCAGCGCGGAGGTCTCGCCGATGCAGCCGCCGATATTGCCCAGGAACATGTCCAGAATGGATTCCTCCGGCAGCGCGCCCTGGTGCATGGCGGACATAGGGGTCGCCGCCGTGACGGCATCGGCGGTGGACAGCAGCCCCGCGGCGTTGTCAAAGCCGACCTTGACCCAGTTGCTCATGAGAACCGGCCAGCTGAACAGGAAGGCACGTCCGGCGAGGGCGGGGTTGACGATGTTCTTGCCCAGGCCGCCGAAGAGCATCTTCACCAATACGATTGCAAAGAAGTCGCCCAGAATGATCGTCCAGTAGGGAATGGTCACGGGGCAGACAAAGGCCAGCAGCACGCCGGTGACGACGGCGGACAGGTCATAGGTCTTGCAGTGCAGCTTTCGAATTTTGCAGAAGCCCCACTCAAAGAACACACAGGCGGCGGCGCTGACCAGGGTCACCAGCAGCGACCGGAAGCCGAAGAAGTAAACGGAACCCAGCATTGCGGGAATCAGGGCGATCAGCACGTCCCGCATGATGGTCTGGGTGGTGACGGGGGAATGGGCGTGGGGCGAGCTGGAAATCGTCAGCTCATAAAAGTATTTCATCTGTGCCATTTTGATCTCCACCTCCTTAAGCCTTGGCCTTTTCCCGGGCGGCAGCGTTGCGGATCATCTGCTTGCCGGCACGGAAGCCCAGCACCAGCGGCACGCTGGCGGGGCAGGTGTAGGCGCAGCAGCCGCACTCGATGCAGTCCAGCAGGTTCACGGACTTCATTCCGTCCACATCGCCGTCCTGGGTGGCCTGATACATGAGAACGGGCATCAGATGCATGGGGCAGACCTCGATGCACTTGCCGCAGCGCAGGCAATGGGGTTCGTCCACGAAGAAGTTGTTCTTCTTGCCCAGCACGGTAACGGCGTTGACGCCCTTGATGGTGGGGACGTTCAGGTCGTACTGCGCCACGCCCATCATGGGGCCGCCGGAGAGAACCTTATAGGGGTTCTCGGAGTGGCCGCAGGCCTCGATCAGGTCGTTGAAGCTGGTGCCGATGGGAACCAGCAGGTTCTTCGGCTCCATGAGGATGTCGCCGGAAACGGTGACGATCCGCTTGATAAGAGGCATACCGTCGTACACCACGTCGTGGATGGCGCGGGTAGTCGCGGCGTTGAATACCGCGCAGCCCACTGCGGCAGGCAGACCGCCGGAGGGAACCTCCCGGCCGGTGACGGCGTAGATCAGCTGCTTTTCAGCGCCCTGGGGGTACTTGGCAGGCAGCACGTCCAGCACGACGCCCTCCAGCTGATGCTCCTTCAGCGCCTGAATGGCTTCGGGCTTGTTGTCCTCGATGGCAATGTGTCCCTCCGTCAGGCCGAAGATCTTCATGATGATCTTCAGGCCCTTCATCAGCTCCGCGGGATGCTCCCGGCACAGCCGGTCGTCAGCCGTTATGTAAGGCTCGCACTCGCCTGCGTTGATGATGACGGTGTCCACCTTGCCGATGCCGCCGGAGAGCTTGACGTGGGTGGGGAAGGTCGCGCCGCCCATGCCCAC
>CAKTKX010000075.1 GCA_934572365.1 uncultured Oscillospiraceae bacterium | reverse complement strand
ACCTGCAAGCTGGGCTATGAGATTTCCGCGCCGCTGACGGTGAAGATCGTCGAAGCGTAAGATTCGGTAGCATACTATTCTATAGAGAAAGGAGAACTTGCCATGGATGAAGAACTTCTGTCCCGGCAGCAGCCCCAGTCGCTGGAGGCGGAGCAGGCGGTTCTGGGTTCCATTCTCATCGACAGCCGGTGCATTACGGATGTGGTGGGCATTGTGAAGCCGGAGGATTTTTACCTGCAGCAGAACCGGGAAATTTATGAAGCCATCTATACCATGTTCAACTTCTCCCAGACCATTGACCCGGTCACGGTGCTGGACAAGCTGAAGGAGCTGGGCTATTACCACGACAATTCCCGGGATTACATCCTCCAGTTGATGGAGATCACCCCCACCGCCGCCAATGTGGCGCGCTATGCGGCCATCGTTCAGGAAAAATCCATGCTTCGGGGATTGAATCAGGCCGCGACGGATATTCAGCAGATGGTGTCGGAAGAGGTGGGCACCCCCGCCGAGATGCTGGAATCTGCGGAAAAGAAAATTTACGCCCTGCGCAAGGGCGAGCGGGGCGACTCTCTGGAGCACATCGGCACGACGCTGCACAAGGTGTTTGACCGCCTGACGGAGCTGAGCCAGTCGGACTCGCTGATCCCCGGCCTGTCCACCGGCCTGCGGGACCTGGACACCCGGATCAACGGACTGAACAAGTCTGACCTCCTGCTCATTGCCGCCCGGCCCGCCATGGGTAAGTCTGCCTTTGCACTGAACATCGGCGTCAGTGTAGCAAAGAAATACAAGAAAACCGTGGCCATTTTCAACCTGGAAATGTCCCGGGAGCAGCTGGCCATGCGTCTGCTTGCCAGCGAGGGCTTCGTGGAGCTGCAAAAGCTGGCCACGGGCAAGCTCAGCGAGGACGAGTGGAGCAAACTGTGTATCGCCTCCGCCGCTCTGAGCCAGACGGACATTCGCATTGACGACAATCCCTCCGTCACCGTGGCGGATATCAACGCCAAGTGCCGCCGCCTGGACAATCTGGGGCTGGTCATCATCGACTACTTGCAGCTGATGCAGGGTTCCGGCTACGGCAAGAACAGCGACAACCGCGTCACCGTGGTGGGCGAAATCTCCCGCTCCCTGAAAATCATGGCGAAGGAGCTGGACGTGCCGGTGATCTGCCTGAGCCAGCTGTCCCGTGCGGTGGAGAGCCGCACCGACAAGCGGCCGATCCTGTCCGACCTCCGGGAATCCGGCGCCATCGAGCAGGACGCCGACTCGGTGATGTTCCTGTACCGGGACGAATATTATCACGAAAACACCGAGGACAAGGGCGTGGCGGAGTGCATCGTCGCCAAGAACCGTCACGGCGAAACCGGCGCGGTGAAGATGCAGTGGATCGGCCAGTATCAGACCTTTGCCGACCGGGAGTGGAAACATGCGGAATAAGCTCTTGCGGATGATCCGGCAGTATGATATGATGGCGCCGGGAGATACGGTCATCTGCGCCGTCTCCGGCGGGGCGGATTCCGTGGCGCTCCTGTTTGCCCTGTATCTGCTGAAGGATAAGCTGGACATCCGTCTGGAAGCCGCCCATTTTAACCACCATCTCCGTGGGGAAGAATCCGACGGGGATGAAGCCTTTGTCCGGAAATTCTGCGGACGCTATGACATTCCCCTGCATGTTGGCTCGGCGGAGGTTCGCCCGGGAAAAAAGGGGCTGGAGGCCGCCGCCCGGGATGCCCGGTATGCCTTTCTTCGGAGCCTGGACGGGAAAATCGCCACCGCCCACACCGCCGACGACAACGCCGAGACGGTGATTATGCGCATGATTCGCGGCACCGGTCTGAAAGGACTGGGCGCCATTGCCCCGGTCAGCGGAAAGGTCATCCGCCCCATGCTGCTGATAAACCGGCAGGAGGTGGAGGAATTTCTGCTCGCCTGGGGGCTTCCCCACCGGGAGGACAGCTCCAACGCTTCCGATGCCTTTCTGCGAAATCGTATCCGTCACACCGTAATGCCTCTGCTGAAATCGGAAAATCCCCGATTGGCGGAGAATCTTTCTCTGATGGCGCTGCGGCTGCGGGAGGACGAGGATTTTCTTGCTGCGCAGTCGGATTTTTTGGCTTTGCCCGGGGTGCGGACACTGAGAGCCATGCCGAAAGCCCAGCGCAGCCGCTGCATCGAGCGGTTTTTGAAGGACAGCGGCGTGAAGGAGCCGGAGGATTCTCATATTTCTGCGGTGGAAGGGCTGCTGTTTTCCGACAAACCCTCTGCGCGGGTCAATTTACCCGGCAGCGTGACGGTGAGCAGACAGTATGACCGTTTGGAAGCTCAGACGCGCAAGCCCTGCCCGGAGCCGGTGGCGCTGACCTGCCCCGGAGAAACGGTTTACGGAGACTACCGCGTGACCTGCACACCGGCGGACAAAATCGTCAACACGCCGGACACCTTTACCGTTCGTCCCATTGGGACGATGATCCTTCGCCCCCGGGAAAGCGGGGACGTCATCCGCCTGAGCGGCGGAACCAAAAGCCTGAAAAAGCTGTTCATCGACCGGAAAATCCCCGCAGCCATCCGGGAGCAGATTCCCGTACTGTGTGATGAACAGGGCATTTTGGGCGTATATTCCATTGGCGTTCACGCCGATCGCGCCGCCGGGGAGCTTCCCGCCGTGGCTGTCCAATTCGGCAAAGACATCGTAGAAAGCAGCGCCGATCAGGCGTACAAATAGAATGAAATACACAGCATAAGGGAGAAAAAGCTATGGAAAAGGACATTCAGGAGATTCTGCTGACCGAGGAGCAAATCAAGACCCGAATCGCGGAGCTGGGCAAAGAGCTGACGGCGGACTATGCGGGGAAGGATCCCATCATCGTCGGCGTCCTCAAGGGCGTTGTGGTGTTTTACGCGGACATGATCCGGGAGATCAGAACCCACTGCCAGATGGATTTTATGTGGATTTCCTCTTACGCCGGAACCAATTCCACCGGAAAGATGGAGGTCAAGCGGGATATCTCTTCGGATATCAAGGATCGCCATGTGCTGATTCTGGAGGACATTTACGACACCGGCAATTCTCTGGACTTTACCTACCGGCATCTGATGTCCCGGGAGCCTGCGTCCCTGAAAATCTGCACGCTGCTGGATAAGCCTGAGCGCCGCCGCCCCGGCATCACTCTGAAGCCCGACTACGTCGGCTTTACCATTCCCAACGCCTTTGTGGTGGGCTATGGCCTTGACTACAATGAACACTACCGGAATTTGCCCTATGTTGGCGTGCTGAAGCCGGAAGCCTACGAAAAATAAGGAGTAATCCCAAATTGAAAAGAACGAGATGGATCCCGCTCATTGTGTATGTCGCGCTGATGGCGGCATTCCTGGGTTGGATCAGTAACCTGTTTACCACCACCCAGGACAGCCTGCCCTATTCCACGGTGGTTGAACTGTTCCGCAAGGAGCAGGTGCGCCAGTTCGTGGTGGAGGATCAGACCATTACGATGGAGCTGAACAAACCCTATAACGGTCAGACCACCATCACCGCGCCGCTGGCCGACCCGGAGAGCTTCCGGCAGGAGATGCACGAGCTTCTCACGGAACAGACGGAATCCGGTGTGCTGGAAAGCTACAATTTTGTCCCGGACAGGGGCTTTTCGCCTTATACCCTGATTCTCCCGCTGCTGGTGGTCGGGGTGGTGCTGCTGTTCATTTGGGCGCTGCTGATGGGGCGCATGAGCAGCGCCGGGAATCCCATGGGTGGGTTCAGCAAAGCCCGAACGGTTCTGGGGGTTCCCGGAGACAAAAAAGTGACCTTTGACGACGTGGCAGGCGCGGACGAGGAAAAGGAAGAGCTTCAGGAAATCGTGGATTTTCTGAAAAATCCCGAGAAATTTACCGAAATCGGCGCCCGGATTCCCCACGGCCTTCTGCTGGTGGGGCCACCCGGCACGGGTAAGACATTGCTTGCCCGGGCTGTTGCGGGAGAGGCGGGGGTGCAGTTTCTGTCCATTTCCGGCTCGGATTTCGTGGAAATGTACGTGGGCGTCGGCGCCGGACGTGTCCGGGACTTGTTTGAACAGGCGAGGAAAATCGCCCCCGCCATCGTGTTCATCGACGAGATCGACGCCGTCGGCCGCAAGCGCGGCTCCGGTCTGGGCGGCGGCCACGACGAAAAGGAGCAGACGCTGAACCAGCTGCTGGTGGAAATGGACGGCTTCACCCGTTCGGAGGGCGTGATCGTCCTGGCGGCCACCAACCGGCCGGACATTCTGGATCCGGCACTGCTGCGTCCCGGCCGCTTTGACCGGCAGATTCATGTGGGTCGTCCGGATGTGAAGGGGCGGGAGGAAATTCTGAAGGTTCATGCCAAGGATAAAAAGCTGGACGCCTCGGTGAATCTGAAAACCGTCGCCCGCTCTACCGCCGGATTTACCGGCGCCGACCTGAGCAACCTCCTCAACGAAGCGGCGATTCTGGCAGCCAGAGCGAACCGCCCGGTGCTGACCATGGAGGACATGAACGAGGCGCTGATGAAGATCACCGCCGGCCCCGCGAAAAAGAGCCGCGTTCAGACCCGGAAGGATTTGAAGGAGACGGCTGTCCACGAAGCCGGTCATGCCGTCGCCATGTACAACCTGCCCACCCATGACCCGGTGCATCAGATCACCATCGTTCCCCGGGGGCAGTCCTTGGGCGCCACCTGGTATCTTCCCAAGGACGATTCCTCCAACCTGACCCGCAACGAGATGTACGAGCAGATCGTGTCGCTGCTGGGCGGGCGTGTGGCGGAAGCCCTGTTCCTGGGGGATATCTCCGTGGGCGCGTCCAACGACATCGACCGGGCAACCAAGCTGGCGAAGGACATGGTCGCCCGCTACGGCATGTGTGAAAAGCTGGGTACGGTCTCTTATCTGGACGGCGGAGAAGTGTTCATCGGCCGGGACTACCAGACCACGAAGAGCTATTCCGAGAAGGTTGCCGGAACCATCGATGACGAGGTCAAGGCGCTGATCGACAAGGCTTACGACCACTGCAAGCAGATTCTCACGGACAACAGCGATAAGCTGCACAAGGTTGTGGACTTTCTTCTGGAGAAGGAAACCATGACCGGAGAGCAGTTTGAAGCGGTCATGCAGGGTAGGGAAGTGGAAGATGCTTCTTCCACCTCCATGTTCGACGGCTTCGACGACGGAAAAGAAGACCCGAAGACCACGGAAGAATAACGGTCACAGCGAGCTATACAAAACAAATCACCCCGGTATCCGTTCGGATACCGGGGTGATTTTGAGCCTATATAGCCATTATATAAATCTGACAGGGGTTCCATTCGTCCCACAGCGTTGGGAACACTTCCAGTTCCTTGAATCCCAGAGAGAGATAGAAGCGGTTGGTGTCGTCGTAAATAGAATATCTGCCCATCTGGACGGTTTTGACTTGGATAAAGGAATAACCCAGCCGTTTGGCTTCGGTTTTCGCCTGCTCAAAAAGCGCTCTGCCGTTGCCTTGCCGATGATATTCCTGGCGCACACCCATGACGGCCAACTCCACAGTATGCCGCCCGGTTTCTTTCAGATAGAGAAAGCCGACGGGAACATCGTCCGCAAAGGCGCAGAAGAATGGGCGGCCTTTGCTGTCCGCGATATACGCCTCCGTGGCTTCCGGGATGCCGAACCAATCCGGAAGCACTTCCAGAATGGCTCTTGCGATGCCCTTTTTCTCAATATCGCTGTCAATTTTCTGTATTACCATTGGGATTGCTCACTTTCTTCCGCCGCAGCCATTCTTTAGCGTGGGCGGCGGCGTGTGTCTGGGTCGTTGCGGCCCACATCCTGAAACGACCCCGGTATCCATTCGGATACCGGGGTGATCGCTTATAAGTTGGAGGCAACGCTCTTTCTGACCAGTGCGCGGTGAAGCTTGGCTTCTGCCAGACGCAGGTCGGTGTCGGAAGCATTCTTGTCGTGGAGTACCTTCTCCGCCTTTTCGCGGGCGGCCTCCGCACGGGCGACGTCGATCTTGTCTGCCCACTCAAAGGTAGTGGGAACCAAGGTCACTTCACCCTTCGACACGCTGACCATGCCGCCGATGCACGCCGCCGTCCGGCGCTGTCCGTCGGATACGATGACGGCCTGTCCCATACCCAGGGGGGCAACATAGTTCATGTGACGGGCGAGAATGCCGACGTCGCCATTGATGGTGCGAACCAGCAGTTCCTCTGCCTGACCGTCATAAATCAGGCCGTCGGGAGTGACGATTTTCAAGTGGAAGGGTGTCATGCCTTCTCACCGCCCCGGTACTTGGCAACCACGTCGTCGATGGAGCCGGCGAACAGGAAGTAGGATTCGGGAATGTCGTCGTATTTACCCGCAATGATTTCCTGGAAGGAGCGGATGGTTTCCTTCAGGGGGACGTACTTGCCCTG
>CAKTKX010000074.1 GCA_934572365.1 uncultured Oscillospiraceae bacterium | reverse complement strand
GGCGGGCAGACCCGTCGTGCTGTAAGCACGGAGCCGACTTCCTTTCCGCGAAAGCGGGTCATTGGGGAAACCTGAGAAGGCGGGAAGCGGCGTGGACGATTTCGTCCGAACGTGTCAGTCAGAAGACCTACAAACTGTGCGCCTGAAACGTGCGCAGCATAAGCAGAAAGCCCTGGCAGCGGGAAATCCGACGTGCCGGAGCTGGCCGGAATGAATTCCGCTTTACGCCTGCGGGCGTTGCAATACCATATAATAAGGAGGTTTATTTATGAAGAGAAGACTACTGGCATTCCTGCTGGCGTTTGTGATGACGTTCAGCCTTGTGCCGGTAAACGCGTTTGCGTTGGAGAGCAGCGGGGCGGAAGTCACCGCATCGGCTGAGGCCGTTAAGACCGAAGCGGCGAAAACGACGGCCGAACCGGCTGCTCTGCTTGCGGACGACGAGGTACCTGCCGCAGAGCAGGCAGAGGAGGATATCGTCTACACCGCGAGCCTTGCGAAAAATGAGGGTGAAAAGGACAATCTGGCCGTGGGCGACACCTTCGGTCATGCCTACACCTTCAGCGCCAGCGCTACGGCCGATGTCGAATCGTTCTGGGGAACCTTCCGGTTTAACCCCGAGACGACGGAGTTCTCTTGGATCCAGGATCCGGGTATCGGCGCGGAGCTGGATGCCGAGCAGGGGATTCTGCGCGTCGGCGGCAACAGCGGCACGCTTCCCGCCGGGAACTATTCCTTTGACGTTCAGTTCACGACCAAGGCACTTGGTGATGCGACGGTTACCCTGGAGTCTTTTAAGGTAAACGACGTAGATTACCTGAGCAAGCCCATTGCAGTGACCAGAACCGTGGGCTGCAACGTCAGCTGGACGGAGGACGCTGCCTACACCGTCACCGGCGAGAAGCTCGTGGCTGTTGGCAGTAACTACAGCTTCACCGTGGCTGCCAACGAAGGCTATGACGCCACTAACATGGTCGTCAAAGTCAACGGCAATGAGGTTGCCGGCACCGACGGCAGCTACACCGTTGAGAATGTTTCCTCTGACCTGACCATCACCGTCGAGGGCGTGACCGAGGCCGTTCAGGCGACGGCCGGTCTGTCCGTCCTGAAGTTCGGTGACACGAGCACCGAATCCAAGGCGCAGATGTTCCAGCTGATTCCGGCTTTCGACCCGGCGGTCAAGGAATACACCGTGCTCGTGCCGGACAACTCCAACATGTTCTACGCATGGGCGACCAAGGCTGACGACAGAAGCAGCAGCACGACCATCACGGCCAAGTGGACGAATCTCAATACCGATAAAGCCTCTACCCAGAAGCTGACCTCCGGCAAGGCCGGCGGCCAGAATCTGGCAGGTTTCGCACCCACCGGCACGAAGGTCAACACCATGACCATCACCGTTGTGGACGGCGACTTTACCGACGAGTATAAGCTCACCTCTGTCCGCGTCGCGCCGAGCCTGACCGCCCTGTCTCTGGACGGCATCCGGTTCGCGGAGAGCTTCTCCGCTACCAAGACGGCTTACACCGCAACCACCGCCGCCGAGAGCGTTACCGTTGCGGCGACTCCCCGTGATGAAAGCTACACCGTCACCGTCAACGGCGGCAGCGACACCACCGTTCCGCTGAATCTTGGTGAGAACAAGATCGACGTGGTCGTCACCAACCCCGGCGGCTACACCAATACCTACACCATCACCGTTACCAGACTGGCAGCCATCGAGGTCGGCTTCACCGTTGACCCCGCCGACGCCAAGGTAACTGTCTGGGATTCCAACAAGGACAGAGTTGCTCCCACGGACGGTAAGTATTCCGTCATGGCTGACGCCGAGTACACCTACCTCGTGCAGAGTGACGGCTATGTCAGCCAGAAGAGCAGCTTCAAGTTCAGCGAGAGCAGCACCATCGACATTACTCTGGCTGTGGCCACGGAGAACCCGAACCTCGACAGAAGCATCACTGCCGAGTGGGGCAACTTCCGCAATGGCGACAATAATCTGGGCATCACCAATGCCAAGACCCCCTACGCCCCTGAAGATGCAGAACTTCTGTGGGCTGTGAAGTACGGCACCGGCTGGGCGGCTGCCCCCGGTTCTCCCATCCTGGTGGATGGCGACATCTACACCTACTCCGAAAGCACCATCCGCCGCATCAACAGCATGACCGGCGAGACTGTGACCGAAGGCACCATGGTCGGCTCCTCCAACTTCTCCATCGTCCCCATGACCTATGGCGACGGCATGGTCTTCGTTGGCCTGTCCGACGGACGTATCCAGGCGTTCAACGCCAAGACCCTGGAATCCCTGTGGGTCTACACCGACGAGCTTGGTGGACAGCCCAACTGCCCCATCACCTACAAGGACGGCTACATCTACGCGGGCTTCTGGAACAGCGAGGACAGAAACGCCAACTTTGCCTGCATCAACACCATTGACGAAGACCACGCTTCCACTACCGAAGCCAAGTACGCCAGCTGGACCTACACCAGACAGGGCGGCTTCTACTTTGCGGGTGCTTACGTCACCGACACGCTGGCTATCGTCGGCACCGACGACGGCGCGAGCGGCTACGATACCAACGGCGCCGCGCTGCTGGTCTTCGACCGCTTCACCGGCGAGAAGCTCGACGCCCACGAGGGTATCCGCGGCGACCTGCGCTCCAACGTTTCCCATGACCCCGAATCCGACCGGGTGTTCTTTACCACCAAGGGCGGCATTCTGGGCAACGCCCAGATCGACTGGGACACCGGTAAGATCCTGGACTACAAGGAAGTCGTTATCAAGGACGCTAAGGGCAATGCCAACGCCATGTCTACCTGCACGCCTTCCGTATACAATGGCAGAATCTACATCGGCGTCGCCGGCACCAGCCAGTTCACTGCAAAAAGCGGCCATGGCATCGCGGTTTATACCCTGAACGGGGACGGCTCCATGACCCAGGCGTATGTCTACGACATCATCGGCTATCCCCAGACCTCTGCCATGGTCTCCACGGCTTACTCCGCCGAGGATGGCTATGTGTACATCTACCTGCCCTACAACTATACCCCCGGCGGCGTTTCCGTCCTGAAGGACAGACCCGGCCAGACGAAGCCTGTGACCACCACCAACACCGGCTACAGCGAGGTCTTCACGCCTGTCGGAACGCTGGCGCAGTACTGCATCTGCTCCACCATCGCCGACCAGTATGGCACCATCTACTATAAGAACGACTCCTGCTACGTGATGGCGATCACCTCCAAGATCGAATCTCTGGAGATCACCCAGTATCCCACCATCACCGAGAACGAGGACGGCTCCATCACTGTTGACGGCCTGAAAGCCGTTACCAAGCTGAAGAATGGTCTGGAGCGGGACGTTTCCAAGTATGTCTCCGTCATCAAGAACGTGGAGACCGGCGGCTACACTGTGTCCTACACCTACGGCTTCGATAACGACAGCTACGGCCTGAAGACCGTGACTGCCGAGATCGTTGACTACACCGTCACCATCCCCGAAAGCGCGGGCTACACCGTCACCGGTGAGAAGACCGTCAAGGGCGGCCAGGACTACACCTTCACCGTGACCGTGACCGAAGGCTACGACGCCACCAAGATGGTCGTCAAGGTCAACGGCGAGGAAGTTACCCCTGTTGACGGCGTTTACACCGTCGCGAAGGTTTCCTCCAATCTGGAGATCACCGTCGAGGGCGTGGTCAAGGCTGCTGTGAATGGCCTGTCCGCTCTGAGATTCGGCAGCACCGGCACCAACAGCAGCGCGAAGAAGTTCGAGCTGTCCCCGGCCTTTGACCCGGCGGTCAAGGAATACACCCTGCTCGTACCGGACAGCACCAATGCCGTTTACGCATGGGCGACCCGCGGCGCAGACCTGACCACCAAGGCAAGCATTAAAGCCACGTGGACGAGCATGGGCACCGGCAAGGCTTCCAACGCGACGCTTACCTCCGGCTCTTCCAGCGGTACGAACCTGTCCGGCTTCAACATTGCCAGCGCCGAGTCCAACACCCTTACCATCACCGTGACCGAGGGTGATGTCACGGATGTTTACACCGTTAAGACCGTCCGCATTGACCCGTCTCTGACGAAGCTTTCGCTGGATGGCGTCAAGATCAATGAGACGTTCGTATCCACTAAGAAGGCTTACACCGCGATCACCACGAAGGACAGCGTTACCGTTCTGGCGACACCTCGCGGCGAGGACTACACCATTACCTACAACGGTGAGACTAGCAATGTCATTCCGCTGACCATGGGTGAGAACAAGATTGAAATCGCCATCACCAACAAGGACGGCTACACCAATTCTTACACCCTCACCGTAACAAAGGCGGAACACGCCGTCACCATCCCCACCGACGAGAGCTACCTGGTCACCGGCAAGGAAGCTGTTGCGGACGGCGCGGACTACACCTTCAAGGTGGAGATCGACTACCGCTACGAGCTGGACGATAACTTTGCTGTAAAGGTCAACGGCGAAACTGTGACCGGCAAGGATGGCGTTTACACCGTCGAGAACGTTACCACCGATCTGGTCATCACCGTCGAGGGCGTGAAGCTCAAGGTTCTGGAGCCTGTTACCGTCTACTTCTCCTTCTCCCACGACGAGAAATTCCAGTTCTGTGACAATTCCGGCCAGACCGTGGCTTTGCAGAAAGTCACCGTTCCTTACTTCGATCTGGCGCTGTATGGCCTTGAGGACTTCTACTTTGCCTCTGAGGACTACGGCCCCGCCAGCGGCGATCCCACCGGCGGCCCCGGCAGTGCTCTGGACCCCGGCACCAAGGAATTCGCTTACGGCAAGATCACTATGCTGCATCTGTTCCTCTACGCCACCGAGGTTTACTATCTGGGCATCGATCCCGCGGATGCGGGCAAGGGCTATATGGCTGATCAGATAGGATCGGATACGCTTACCTTCAGCGGCAGCGCGGGTTCTATCTACATGAATCAAATCTGGGGCTATGATGAAAACCTGAACTACTATCTGAACTACGAGTATCCTCTGGCCTCTGCGGGCTGGGGCTCCACCTCCGATCAGATCCTGCTCCACGACGGCGACGTCGTCACCCTCGGTCACTTCAGCGACTGGAGCTTCTATCAGGATACCGGCGCTGTGTTCAACCACATCGAGACCGACATTACCGATCCTGTTCAGGGCGACAAGGTCACGATGAAGATCTACCGTGACGGCGCCGACATGATGGGTACTTACAACACTGCCCACACCCTGCGCACCAACTGCCCGGACGTCTACTGCACGCTTGCAAACAACGTCACCACCGGTGACGTGACCCAGTGGACAAAGGTCGGCACTGCGGCTGAGGACGGCACTCTGGTGGTTGACACCAGCAGCCTTGCTCCCGGCGAGTACATCTTCTCCATCCCCGGCCAGTACGGCAACGAGTACCCCGACGCCATCGTCGGCGCCCCCGGCGGCATCCGTCTGACCATCCACGAGAAGACCGCCGTGAAGGGTGATCTCAACGGCGACGGAACCGTTGATGTGTTCGATGTGAGCGTACTGTACAGCGCGATCTTCTCCGACGAGGAGCTGGACGCTGCCGTGGCAGACGTCAACGGCGACGGTGTCGTTGATGTGTTCGACGTATCGGCTCTGTATGCGCTCATTATGGACAACAACTAATGCGCAATGGGATTTGCCGGTTAAAATATCCTGTTTTAACCGGCAAACACACCCGTTTGACAGCGCTTGCTCCAAAGCAAAAAGGACAACTTCTGACAGGAGGATGTTATGAAAATTTTTAAGAAATCCATGAGCCTGCTGCTTACGGTGCTCCTGGTTTTCAGCCTGGCGGTTACCGCCTTTGCTGAGGAAACCACGGCAACCCTGGGCGTAACGGCCAGCAAGACCAACGTGACCGTTGGCGACGAGTTCAGCGTCTATCTGAACGCCAGCGACGACATTACCGGAATCTTTACGTTCCAGATGGATTTGTCTTACGACACGGAAATGTTCCAGGTCGTGAGCATTGATACGAAGTTTGACAGCAATAACAAGGCCGAAAAAGGCTTTATCCGCTTCGGCGTCCTTGACACGAGCAGCAATACCGTGATTTCCAAGGGACAGTTCGGCGAAGTAAAGTTCAAGGTTTTGAAGACCGGCGATTATCACTTCCAGCTGACAACCTGCAAGATCGGCGGCATTAAGGACGGCAAGTCCGACGTGATCATGAACGTCGCCACCGCCCCCGGCACCGTGGACGTGACCGCTGTGGATGCTCCCGTTTTCGTCGGCTACGCAGTTTCCGCTTCCGAGGACAAGACCGTCACCGTCGGCGAGAGCGCCGAGGTCAAGGTCAATGTTTCCAACAGTGACAGCATCATCACCACCTACAACGCCTATGATCTGACCCTGACCTATGACACCGACAAGCTGACCTACAATTCCTGCACCGCCGCCGACGCTCTGGCAGTCGTGAAGGAAGACGTTCCCGGCACCATCCGTGTGATCGGCTTCGGCGATGACAAGAATCTGGACACCCC
>CAKTKX010000073.1 GCA_934572365.1 uncultured Oscillospiraceae bacterium | reverse complement strand
GAACTGGAAAAAATTTTATTTGCAGGATGAATCCCGCTCTGTTCATGAAAGCAAATTTGTGGTATCATGGACAAAAAGAGAAGGGGGTGGGCGTATGCTGCACCTTTTGCTTGGCACGGACTGGACGGCCAACCGGGACGAGATCATGAAGCGGATCGCGGCGGACATTGCCGGGAGGAAGGGAAACCGCATTCTGATGGTTCCCGAGCTGATCAGCCATGAAACGGAGCGTCGGCTGTGCGCCGCCGGGGGAGATAAGGCCAGCCGGTACGCCGAGGTGCTGTCCTTTACCCGGCTTGCCAGACGCGTGGCGGATTCCATGGGAAGCGCCGCGGAGGAATGTCTGGACAACGGCGGCCGGGTGGTGGCTATGGCGGCTGCGGCAAAGAACCTGTCCAGCCGGCTGAAAGCCTATGCAGCAGTGGAGACGAAGCCGGAGTTTCTTACCGGCCTCATTGACGCTGTGGACGAATTCAAGCGCTGCTGCATTTCTTCCGAAGACTTGAGCCGCGCCGCCGGAGAGACGGAGGGGAGTCTGGCGCAGAAGCTGGAAGAGCTGTCGCTTCTGATGGAGAGCTACGACGCACTGTGCAGCCGGGGCAAGCGCGACCCGAGAGACCAGATGACGTGGCTCTTAGAGCAGATGGAGCAGGGGGATTTTGCCCGGGAGCATGTATTTTACATAGACGGCTTCCCGGATTTCACCCGGCAGCATCTGGCAATTCTGGAGCATCTCATTCAGGCGTCCCCCGACGTGACGGTGAGCCTGAACTGCGACCGGGAGGATTCCCATCTTCTGGCCTTTGAAAAGGCGGGGGACACGGCGTCCCAGCTGCTTTGCTGCGCCCGCCGCGCCGGGGTGGAAGTGAAGATCGAAACCGTTCCCGGAAAGCACCTGCCCCTTTCTCCCCTGCGGGAGAGGCTGTTTCAGGGCGCGATCAGTCAGGGGGCGGCGAAAGAATGTCTGGACGTATTCCGGGCGGAATCGCCGTACCTGGAGTGCATGGGCGCGGCGGAGAGAATTCGGGGGCTTTTGGCCGCCGGGTGCCGCTGCCGGGATATTACGGTGGTCTGCACCGATATGACGGTGTATCAGCCCCTGGTGAATCTGGTATTTCACCGGCTCCATATTCCGGTGTACCAGTCCGGAACCGAGGATATTCTGCAAAAAAGCGTCATTGCCACGGTACTGACGGCGCTGGACGCGGCCTTAAGCGGCTTTGACCAGAAAAGCGTCCTGCGCTATCTCCGTTCCGCGCTGTCCCCCATTGACCCGGATACCTGCGACCGGATCGAGAATTACGCCATCATCTGGGGCATTCGCGGGCAGAAGTGGGCGCAGCGCTGGGAAAACCACCCTGACGGTCTCAGCGGCGTGTGGACGGAGGACGACCGGTGCCGCATGGAGGAACTGAACATGGGGCGGGAACTAGCCATTGCGCCGCTGACGCGGCTCTGGCAGGGTTTCCGGGACGCTTCCGACCTGCGGGGACAGGTGCTGGCGCTGTACGGCTTCCTGGAGGATATTTCCCTGGAAATGCGGCTTTCCCGCATGGCGCAGGAGCTGGACGCCGCCGGGGACAACCGGGGGGCGCAGATTTTGAACCAGCTGTGGGAAATCCTTCTGGGCGCGCTGGAGCAGATGTACGACATGCTGGGGGACACCCACTGGGAGGGGGAGCAGTTCATCCGCCTTTTCCGGCTGCTGCTGAGCCAGTACGACGTGGGAACCATCCCGCCGGTGCTGGACGCGGTGCAGGTCGGCCCCGTATCCGCCATGCGCTGCCATCAGGAAAAGCATTTGATCGTGCTGGGGGCGGAGGAAGGCAAGCTCCCCGGCTACTCCGGTTCCGCCGGAGTCCTGACCGATCAGGAGCGCGTCACCCTCCGGGAGCTGGGCGTGCCCCTCACCGGCGGCGCCATGGAGGGCGTGCAGGCGGAATTCGCGGAGATTTACGGCTGCTTCTGCGGCGCTATGGCGTCCGTCAGCGTGTTCTGCTCCGGCGACCAGCCGTCCTTTGTCTACCGCCGCCTGTGCGAGCTTGCGGGCGGGGAACAGCAGGTGAAAAATACCCTGGGCTTTGCCCCGGCGGATGAGCTGGAAGCGGGGGCGTACCTCGCCCGGTGGGACGCAGGGGACGCCGCCGGACGTTTGAACGTCCGGGATACATATCTGGAAACCTGCCATCGGCGGGACTACCGCTTCGGAAAAGTGGAACGGGAAAACATTGGCAGACTTTACGGCTCGACGCTGAATCTTTCCGCCTCTCAGATCGACCGGCAGGCGGAGTGCCGCCTGTCCTATTTCCTCAAGTACGGCCTTCGGGTGCAGGAGCGGAAGGAAGCCGCCATCGACCCGGCGGAATTCGGAACCTATGTCCACGCGGTGCTGGAAAATTCCGCCCGCCGCATTGGGGAGCTGGGGGGATTCCACAGGGTTTCCCTGGAAGAAACGCTGGAAATTGCCCACGGGTTCAGCGAGGAATACGCCCGGGAGCATTTCAGCCAGATCGAGTCGGAACGGGTGACGTACCTGTTCCGCCGCCATATTCAGGAGCTGGACATGGTGGTTCGGGAGCTGTGGCAGGAGCTGAGCCAGGCGGCGTTTGCCCCGGCGGGCTTTGAGGTTGGCTTCGGCGACGGGGAGGGTTTACCGCCCATTCCAATTCCGGGCGGCGGCATGAACGCGGTTCTGTGGGGCTTTATCGACCGGGTGGACACCTGGGACTCCGGCGCCAGCCGCTATTACCGGGTGGTGGACTACAAAACCGGCAAAAAGGATTTTGATTACTGCGACGTATTCAACGGCGTGGGGCTGCAAATGCTTTTGTATATGTTCGCCCTGAAAAGCAGCGGAAGCGACATACTGGGCGACCGCCCGGTTGCCGCCGGGGTGCAGTATTTTCCCGCCCGTGCGCCCTATCTGACCGCTGACGGCAAGCTGACCGCCGAGGAAGCGGAGCAGGAGCGAATTTCCCAGTGGAAACGGAAGGGGCTTCTTCTGAACGATGAAGCCGTATTGCAGGCGATGGAGCCGGGAGACGCGCCCAAGCGGATGTGCTACAGCGTGAAAAAGGACGGCACGATCTCCGGCGACCTTGCCGACCGCCAGCAACTAAAGCTGCTGGAAGGGTACGTGTTCCAGGTACTGTCCAGACTGGTGGAGGACATCGTCTCCGGCAATGTGGAGCCGAACCCCTACACCCGGGGCAGCACCCACGACGCCTGCCGGTTCTGCCCCTACGGCCCGGTCTGCCACCCGGCGGCCGTGGAGGGGCGGCGCAGCTATAAGATGATGGACGCTCAGCGGTTCTGGGAGGAAATCGGAAAGGAGATGGGGGAACATGGCGGATAAACTGACACCGCAACAGGAAATGGCCGTGACCAGCCGGGGCGGCAAGCTGCTGGTTTCTGCGGCTGCCGGTTCCGGCAAGACCAAGGTGCTGGTTGACCGGCTGCTGGGCTTTCTGACCCAGACGCATGACCCGGCCAACTTGGACGAGTTTCTTATCATCACCTACACCAAGGCCGCTGCGTCGGAGCTTCGGGGAAAAATCGCCGCGAAGCTGACGGAAGAAATTGCCAAACATCCGGAAGAAACGCATTTGCAACGGCAGATGCAGCGGCTGTTTCTGACGAAAATCTCCACGGTTCACGGCTTTTGTTCCGATCTGCTTCGGGAATACGCCTATAAACTGGACATTGCGGCGGATTTCCGGGTGGCGGACGAAAACGAGTGCCGGGAGATTCGGGAGACGGTGCTGACGGATTTGCTCGACCGCGCCTATGAAACGGCGGGGGACGACCCGGATTTCCGGGCGTTCGTGGACACCCAGGGCGTGGGGCGGTCAGACCGTCAGGTGCCGGAGATTATCGAAAAGGTCTACGACAGCGCCCACTGTCACCTGAACCCGGAGGCGTGGCTGGACAAATGTCTGACCGACGCGGACGCCGAGGGCATCGGCGATGCCGGGGAGACGGTGTGGGGGCAATACCTGATCCGGGATTTACAGGAATATCTGGACTGCCAGATTGCGGTGCTTCGTCAGTGCGCCGGAAGTGCCGACAGCTGCCCCGGCCTGGAAAAGCCCGCCGTTACCCTGAGAGACGCCCTGTACCAGTTGGAGCAGCTTCGCGCCTGCGGAAGCTGGGACGATATCGCGGCAAAACGGGAGCTTCGCTTCGGGACGCTGCGGTTTCCCACCAAGAATAATCCCGACCCGGAGCTGACGGAACGGATCAAAGCCGCCTGGTCGGCCTGCAAGGACGGCCTGAAAAAGAAGCTGCAGGGCTTTTCCAACGATTCCGCTCAGGTGCTGGCCGACCTGCACCAGACAGCCGCCGCCCAGCGGGGGCTGGTGGCGCTGGTAAGGCAGTTCGACCGGGATTACACCGCGGCCAAACGCAGCCGCCGGGTGCTGGATTTTGGAGATTTGGAGCATAAAACCCTGGATTTGCTCCTTGGAAAATCCCGAAGCCAGCCCACCGCCGCCGCACGGGAGATCGGGCGGCGCTACCGGGAGATCATGGTGGACGAGTATCAGGACTCCAACGGCGTGCAAGACGCGATTTTCGACGCTCTGACCCGGGAGAAGCAGAACTGCTTCATGGTCGGCGACGTGAAGCAGTCCATCTACCAGTTCCGCCTTGCCGACCCGGGAATTTTCCTGGAAAAGTACGAAAAATACGTCCCCGCGCAACAGGCAGAGCCGGGGCAGGGAAGAAAAATTCTCCTGAGCCACAATTTCCGTTCCGGTGCCGAGGTCATCGACGCGGTGAACGACGTGTTCCACACCTGTATGCGCCCCAAGGTGGGCGGCCTGACCTACGGGGAGGCGGAGGAACTCCGGGAGGGGATTCCCCACGTGCCGCTGGATGCCGCTGTGGAGCTGCATGTGATCGAGACCCGGGACGACCAGTATCAGGAGGAAGCGGCCTTTGTGGCGGAGCGGATCGTCCAGATGCTGCGGGAGGGAACACCCGTGCGGGACGGCGACAGCCTGCGGCCGGTTCGTCCGGAGGACATCGTCATTCTGCTCCGTTCCCCCGGCAGCGGCGGCGGGTATTTCCAGAATGCGCTGGAAGTCCGGGGCATTCGCTGCGCCTCGGGGGGCGGCACGGATTTGCTGCAAACCCAGGAAATCGGCACCCTGCGCTCCTTCCTGCAAGTTATCTGGAATCCCCGGCAGGACATTCCGCTGGTCAGTACGCTGGCAAGCCCGATTTTCGGTTTCACCGCCGACGAGCTGGCGGCAATCCGAAGCAAGCAAAAAAAGGGCGCGTTCTATGACGCGCTGCTGCTCAGCGACAGTCCGAAGGTAAAAACCTTCCGGAGCACCCTGGACAAGCTGCGCCGGGAGGCCAGAATGAACCCTCTGACGGCGCTTCTGGAAAACTGCTTTGCCCTGACCAGGCTGGACAGCGTCTACGCCGCCATGCCCGGCGGGGAGGCGAAAACCGCCAATATCCAGACGTTTTATCAGCTGGCGGCGGATTTTGAAAGCGGCAATCTGAAGGATTTGGGGCAGTTTCTGGATTTCCTGGACGCCATGGAGGAAAAGGGGCTGATTTCGGCGGCTTCTTCTCCCGCCGGGTGCGTGACCATTATGAGCATCCACAAGTCCAAGGGGCTGGAATTTCCGGTGGTGTTCCTCAGCAATCTTTCTCGGCGGTTCAACACGGAGAGCCAGCGCGCCCAGATTCTCTGTGACAAGGATCTGGGGCTGGGGCTTTCCGTAGCGGACAGCGAGAACCGGGTGCGCTATTCCTCCGTCGCCAAGCGTGCCATCGCCGCGAAAATGGCGGCGGAGAGCCTGTCAGAGGAGCTGCGGGTGCTGTATGTTGCCATGACCCGGGCGCGGGATCGCCTGATCATGACTTACGGCGAAAAGAATCCCGGAAAGGTGATTCAGGATATCGCCCTTCGTCAGGATTTTGACGGAGGAGAGCTGCTGTGCCGGGAGGCGGCGCGCCCGGGACAGTGGGTCTTGATGGCAGCAGTGCGCCATACCGAGGCGGGAGAACTTCACGCTCTGGGGGGACGACCCGGCGAGACAAAATTAGGAGTCCATCCGTGGGTGATTCGGGCTTCGGAAGCCCCGGAACAGGAAAACATCGTGGAGGCGGGGGCAGATGTCCGGCTTCCAATGCCTGACGGCGTGGAGCAGACGCTGCAAGACGCCCTGTCCTTCCGATACGCCCACGACGCGGCGACCCGCGCGCCCTCCAAGCAGACGGCGACCAACCGCAAAGGCCGCGCCAAGGACGAGGAGGCGGCGGAGGACACCCAGGAGCCGAAATTCCCCACCCGGGATTTCCGTCGGCCGTCCTTCCTCGCAGAAAGCCGCGGCGGCAAGGCTTACGGCAGCGCCATTCACGCGGTACTGCAATACCTGCGCTACGAAAACTGTGGCAGTGAGGACGCGGTAAAGGCGGAGATCGACCGTCTGGTTTCTCAGAAATTCATCACCGAGGAACAAGGAAAGCTGGCGGACAGCAGAAAAATTGCGGCGTTTTTCGATACGGAGATTGGCCGGAAGCTCCGCGTC
>CAKTKX010000072.1 GCA_934572365.1 uncultured Oscillospiraceae bacterium | reverse complement strand
ACAATGGGCTGCCCCGGCAGCGGCTCTGCGGAAAGGTCAGCCCCGTCCGCCAGCCGCTGCAAAATCATTCGTCCCTTTCCCATGAAACCGGCACCCCCTCTCGGTAAAAGCATATGAATGGACAGCCGCTGATTTGCATAGATTCTTCCGAGGTGAGGTCTGGTGAAACGGAGAAATTTCTGGACGGGAATTTGTGTGAGTTTGGGGATGTTGGCGCTGATTCTGGACGGACGGACAGCGATTGAGGGGGCGCGTCAGGGCATTGAGCTGTGCCTGCGGACGGTGATCCCGTCCCTGTTTCCCTTTTTTGTGCTGTCCATTCTGCTGACAAGCTCCCTGCTTGGCAGTTCTTTGACAGTCCTGCGGCCATTGGGACGGCTGTTCGGGATGCCGAAGGGGGCGGAATCTCTACTCATCCCGGCGTTTCTGGGCGGGTATCCCGTGGGGGCGCAGAACGTTGCCGTCGCTTTCCGCAGCGGGCAGTTGACAAAGTCAGATGCGGAGCGTCTGCTTTCCTTTTGCAGCAACGCGGGGCCTGCATTCCTCTTCGGCATGGCGGCGGCCATGTTCCCCCGCCGCTGGATGGCCTGGGCGCTGTGGGGCATTCATATCGCGGGCGCGTTGTTCGCGTCGCTGGTGATTCCGGGAAAGCCTACCGCTTCTGTCAGGCTGACGGAGACAAGTCCCCACTCCCCCGCTTCCGCTTTGACCACCGCGGTTCAGGTCATGGCCACGGTATGCGGCTGGGTGGTGCTTTTCCGGGTTCTGCTGGCATTTTTGAAGCGCTGGATTTTCTGGATCCTTCCGACGACGGTGCAGGTCGCAATTACGGGGATTCTGGAGCTTTCCAACGGCTGCTGTGAGCTGCTGGCCGTCGCGGACGTTTCCGCCCGGTTCTGCATTTGCTCGGGGCTACTGGCCTTCGGCGGCCTGTGCGTCACCATGCAGACCGTGTCCGTCACGGCGGGGCTTTCCTTGAAGCCGTACGTTCTGGGAAAGCTGCTGCAAACGCTTTTCTCCCTCGCCCTGGCCGTGCTGATGGCCTACGGCGTCTGGCTTCCCTTCGGGGCGCTGTCCATCGGGGCGCTGGTGATAAAGCTTAAGGCAGCACCGCGCAATTGCGTCTGCGAGTCTCAGCCGTCTTTTTGCCCCACTTCCGCAGTTCCGAAAATGGGAAATACATACAGTATTCCTCCATTTTCGGAACTTTGAATTGGAGCAAAAATCCTGTCTGAGACTTCTTGTCGAATTGTGCGGTGTTGCCTAAAAAAAGGGGTAGCTTTTCTAAAGTATTTGGTATATAATACAGGAATGAAGATTGGGAGGATACCGCTATGCTGTTTCGCAAGAAAATAGAACGCTCCTGCGCCTACTGCGCGAACGGCGCCCGTCTGGGCGGCGGGCAGATTCTGTGCGCCAAAAAGGGACTGAAAACGGTGGACGACCAGTGCCGCAAATTCAAGTACGATCCCTGCAAGCGCATCCCGGCCAAGCCCAAGGCCGTGGATTTTTCCAAGTACGACAATGAGGACTTTTCTCTGTAGCGAGGCATACTAAAGATGAAAGGGGCTGATTTATATGACGAAGGAACAAATTTTACGCGAAGCCAAAGCGCTTCAGGAGGAAATCAAATCCCATCGTCTGTGGCTTCACACCCACGCGGAAACCGGATTTGACCTGACGGAAACAAAGCCTTACGTAAAATCCGCGCTTATGAAGATGGGATACACCGTTCAGGAATGCGGAAGAGCCGGGCTTGTCACCACCGTCGGCAAACCCGGCGGGAAAGTTCTGCTGCTTCGGGCGGATATGGACGCCCTGCCCATTACTGAGGAAGCCGACGTGGATTTTGCCTGCCAGAACGGACGGATGCACGCCTGCGGTCACGATATGCACACCGCCATGTTGCTAGGCGCTGCAAAACTTTTGAAAGCCCACGAGCCGGAGCTGGACGGGATGGTCAAGCTCATGTTCCAGCCCGCAGAGGAAATTTTCGAGGGCAGCAAGGACATGATTGCCTCCGGCGTGCTGGAAAATCCCAGACCCAACGCAGCCCTGATGATTCATGTAGCGGCGGGAATGCCGCTCCCGGCGGGAACGGTGGTGGTCTCCGCGCCCGGCGTCAGCGCCCCCGCGGCGGACTATTTCACCATCCGGGTGCATGGCAAGGGCTGTCACGGCTCCGCGCCCCAGAACGGCATTGACCCCCTGACGGCGGCGGCGCAGATCCTCATCGCTCTCCAGGAAATACACGCACGGGAGCTGTCCGCTTCCGACGAGGCAGTCCTGACCATCGGCACCTTCCACGCTGGAGAAGCCGGGAACGTCATCCCCGACACGGCAACCATGGGCGGCACTATCCGCACCTACGATGAAAAGACCCGCGCCTATCTGAAAGAGCGCATGACTGCCATTGCAAAAAACGTGGCGGAAGCTTTCCGCGCTACCGCCGAGGTCAGCTTCGGCAGCGGATGTCCCACCCTTGTCAACGACAAGGCGCTTTCGGAAACGGTCACGGGGTATCTCAAAGACCTTCTGGGCGCAAACCGCGCGTTCACCACGGCGGAACTCAGCGGCGGAAAACCTGCCCGGGGCGGCGGTTCGGAGGATTTTGCCTACGTCAGCCACGAAGTTCCGTCCCTGATGCTGGCGCTGGCGGCGGGCGAGCCGTCCAAGGGCTACCCCTACCCCCAGCACCACCCGAAGGTGAAGTTCGACGAGCGCGTTCTTTCCACAGGCGCGGCCGTGTTTGTGGACTGCGCCATAAACTATCTGAGAGAATGATTGGAGGAGAAAACCATGGAGGAACAAACCCGCGTCCTGGAATACAAATGCCCATGCTGCAACGCCGGTCTGCACTTTGGGCCGGACGCTCAGAAGCTGACCTGCGAATACTGCGGCAACACCTTTGACCTTGATACCGTCCGGGCGTTCAACGAAAGCCAGAACCCCCAGGGCGACGAGGAATTTCAGTGGGAGCCGGAACAGACGGAGTCATTCAACGAGGACGAGGAAAGCACCCTGCGTGTCTTCCAGTGTCCCTCCTGCGGCGGAGAAATCCTCTGCAACGAGAACACGGCGGCGTCCTTCTGTCCCTACTGCGAAAATCCCACCATTATGCCCGCCCGTCTCAGCGGCGGCCTGAAGCCCGACGGCGTCATCCCCTTCCAGAAAAACAAGGAAGACGCCAAGGCGGCCTTTCTCCGCCTGTGCAAGGGCAAGCCCCTTCTTCCCAAGGGCTTTACCTCGGAACAGCGGCTGGAAAAGATCACCGGAATGTACGTCCCCTTCTGGCTGTATGACTGCGCCGCGGATTTCAACGGCAGTTACAAGGCCACGCGGGTACATACCTGGTCGGATTCCAAGTATGAATACACCAAAACCGACCATTTCCTGCTGAAACGGGATGCGGCAGCGAATTTTGTGGGCATTCCCATGGACGGCTCTACCAAAATGGAGGACGACTTTATGGAGTCCATTGAGCCGTTTGACTACAAGCTGCTCACATCCTTCGATATGGCGTATCTCACCGGGTATCTTGCCGACAAGTACGACGTTCCCTCGGAAAACGGTGAGCAGCGGGTTCGTCAGCGGGTGGATGCCGCCATGGACGACCGGCTGCAAAGCACCTTTGCCGGCTATTCCTCGGTGGTTCCCACCTCCCGGCAGCTGAACATCAAGCACAACAAAGCGCGCTACGTATTCTTCCCCGTGTGGATTCTGAACACGAAGTATAAGGACAAAATCTACACCTTCGCCATGAACGGCCAGACCGGCAAAATGACCGGCGCGTTCCCCATCTGCCCCAAGAAGACCGCCGCATGGTTTGCCGGAATCACCGCCGGTGTCGCATTGCTTGCGTCGCTGGTGCAGCTTCTGATGCTTTAAGGAGGGAGACAGTATGAAACACAAAGTGATTTGCCTGATTCTGTGCCTGCTGCTTTTCCCCTCTCTGTTCCTGAGCGCCGGTGCGGAGCAGCAATATGTCATCGACAACGCCGATCTCATGTCTTCCTCGGAGGAAGCGGCACTGGACGAAAAGGCGCAGGCGCTTCGCCAGGAATACGGGATGGACGTGGTCATCCTGACGGTGGACAGCCTGGACGGGAAAAGACCTCAGGACTATGCCGACGATTACTACGATTACAACGGCTATGCAGACAACGGCGTTCTGTTCCTTCTGTCCATGGAGGAACGGGACTGGTACATTTCCACAAAGGGAAACGCCATCTACGCCCTGACAGACTATGGCATCCAGCAGGTTGGCGAAACCGCTCTTCCGTACCTGAAAAACGGCGATTATTATGGCGCTTTCGACGCATTCCTGGACGCTCTGCCCACCTATTTTTCCGCCTACCGTGACGGCTCTCCCATTGACGGGTACGCAGACACCTCCGGCGATTACTACCACGGCGATCAGGAAGAGGTGGTCTATTATGAGCAGCCCCGGCATGTAAATGTCTGGATTTCCATTGTGATCGGCGCAGTCATCGGCGGAATCACCGTCCTCATCATGCGCGCCTGCATGAATACCAAGCGCCCCCAGCGCAGCGCGGGCAGCTACCTGAACGACAGCTCCTATCACCTGCGCACCAATCGGGATCTGTTCCTGTACAGCAACGTCACCAAAACCCGCATCCAGCAGGAAAGCAGCAGCTCCGGCGGTGGCGGCAGCTCCGTCCACACGTCCTCCAGCGGCAGCAGCCACGGTGGCGGCGGCGGAAAGTTTTGATATCAAAAAAATTTTTTACATAAGGAGAAAGCATTATGGGTCTGATCAAAGCAGCATTGGGATCGGCAGGCGGCGTCCTTGCCGATCAGTGGAAAGAGTATTTCTACTGTGACAGCATGGCGGCCAACGTTCTGGTCACCAAGGGCAAAAAGCGCACCTCATCCCGCAGCAGCAACACCAAGGGCTCTGACAACATCATTTCCAACGGCTCCGTCATCGCCGTCAACGAGGGGCAGTGCATGATGATTGTGGAGCAGGGCAAGATTGTGGAGTTCGCCGCCGAGGCGGGCGAATACACCTGGAATTCCTCCAGCGAACCCACCATTTTCCAGGGCGGTCTGGAAGGTCTGGAAGGCAGCTGGGAAACCCTCAAGCGCCGCTTCGCCTTCGGCGGAGATACCGCCAAGGATCAGCGGGTGTACTTCTTCAACCTGAAGGAACTGGTTGGCAACAAGTACGGCACCCCCGCCCCCATCCCCTTCCGGGTCGTGGACAACAACATCGGCCTCGACATGGACGTTTCCATCCGCTGCAACGGTGAGTATTCCTACAAGATCGCCGATCCCATGCTGTTCTACAAGAACGTATGCGGCAACGTATCTCAGGACTACACCCGCGACCAGCTGGACAGCCAGCTGAAATCCGAGTTCCTCACCGCTCTGCAGCCTGCGTTCGCCCGCATCTCCGCTCTGGGCATCCGGTATTCCGCCCTGCCCGGTCACACCATGGAGCTGGCGCAGGCTATGAACGAAGTTCTGTCCGGCAAGTGGGGCGCGACCCGGGGTCTGGCCATCGTCGCCGTGGGCGTCAACTCCGTGACCGCCTCCGCCGAGGACGAGGCCACCATCAAGGAGCTGCAAAAGTCCGCCGTTTTCCGCAACACCAACATGGCGGCGGCGCACATGGTGCAGGCACAGGCCGAAGCGATGAAGACCGCCGCCGGGAACAAAAACGGCGCCATGATGGGCTTCATGGGCATGAACATGGCGCAGTCCGCCGGCGGCTTCAACGCCAACTCGCTGTTCCAGATGGGTCAGCAGCAGTCCGCCGCACCCGCCCCTGCCGCACCCGCTGCCCCCACAGCCGATGCAAACACCTGGAAGTGTTCCTGCGGCGCGGTGAATACGGGCAAATTCTGTATGGAGTGCGGCGCTTCCAAGCCCGCCGACGGCTGGGTCTGCTCCTGCGGCGCAGTCAACAAGGGCAAGTTCTGCTCCGAATGCGGTGCGAAGAAGCCCGCTTCCGAGCCGCTGTACCGCTGCGACAAGTGCGGCTGGGAGCCGGAAGATCCCCGGCATCCGCCCAAATTCTGCCCTGAGTGCGGCGACAAGTTCGACGACGAGGACATTCGGTAATCCATTTTTCAGCGCAGAATGCGCAACCAAAATATGAAATAATGAGGTAATTTTTTGTTTAATAATCATCAAATGGATATTGTGATCTGACCGGGAGGTTGGCACTCACAATTCCGCGAACCTCCCAAAAGAATTTTTAACAATTACTTTTAGGAGGAATTCCCAAAATGAACCGGGAAAATAAAAGGAAACAGTACGAAAAAGGCTATTATAAAACCCACCCCTGCGACGAAAGCTTTACCTGCCGAAACTGCGGCTATCCCGTCGTCCCGGCGGGCGCGGGGAGCGACCACCGGAACCATTGCCCCAACTGTCTGTGTTCTGTGCATCTGGACATTGAGCCGGGTGACCGGGAGTCGGACTGCGGCGGACTGATGGAGCCGGTGGCGGTGTGGGTTCGGAAAAACGGCGAATGGGCGATCATCCACCGCTGCCGCCGGTGCGGCGCGTTCAGCTCCAACCGGGTCGCGGCGGACGATAATCCCGTCAAGCTCATGTCCAT
>CAKTKX010000071.1 GCA_934572365.1 uncultured Oscillospiraceae bacterium | reverse complement strand
GACATCATGCTCAACTACCAGACCACGGGCTTCCGGGAGACGGCGGCGCTGCGGGAGATCACGGGCAAGACGGCCATTCCCGAGTTCCAGCGCTGGCTGGAGAAAATGGGCTTCGTGGAGAACGGGCGGCTGACAAAGAAAGCGGGCGACGGGTCAAGTCTGCTGTTTTAGCGGGTATCCACAGCCGCACAAGGAGGTTTCTATGGAATTTGACAAGGATCTGACCGCGCGGCAGGAAGCGCGGGAGCTGGCGCGCAGGGCGGAGGCGGCGCAGCGGAAGCTGGCCGAACTGCCCCAGAGCCGGCTGGACGCCATCGTGGAAGCGGTGGCCAAGGCCTTCGCGGCACAGGCGTCGGCGCTGGCGGAAATGGCGGTTCAGGAGACGGGCTTCGGCAATGCGGAGGACAAAACAACGAAAAATCTCTTCGCCTCCCAGCGGGTGGCGGAGGCGGTTCGGGGCATGAAGGCCGTGGGCATTCTCCGGGAGGTTCCGGAGAAAAAGCTCTGGGAGATCGGCGTGCCGGTGGGGGTCATCGCTGCCATCGTCCCCAGCACCAACCCGACGTCTACCGTGTGCTACAAGGCCATGATCGCCCTGAAAGCGGGCAACGCCATCGTGTTTTCCCCCCACCCCAAGGCCATTGCCTGCACCCGGAAAGCGGCGCAGATCGTAGCGGAAGCGGCGCAGGCTGCGGGCGCACCCGCCGACGCGGTGGCGTGTTTGAGCATCCCGTCCCTGGAGGGCTGTCAGGAACTGATGAAGGCGGAGCCGGTGCGGCTGATTCTTGCCACCGGCGGCCCCGGCATGGTGAAGGCGGCCTATTCCTCCGGCAAGCCCGCCATCGGCGTGGGCGCGGGAAACGGCCCTGCCTATATCCACCGCAGTGCGGATGTCGCTCATGCTCTGGCCTGTATTGCCAGGTCAAAATCCTTTGACTATGGCACCGTCTGCGCTTCCGAGCAGAGCATCATTGTGGAAAAGGACATGGAAGGCACCGTGCGTTCAGAAGGGGAGCGGCAGGGCTTTTACTTTATGGATACCGCCCAGGCGGGCGCTCTTGCGAAGCTGCTGTTCCGCCCCAACGGGACGCTGAACCCGGACATCGTGGGCAAGCCCGCGGCGAAGCTGGCGGAAGCGGCGGGGTTTTCCGTGCCGAACGGGACAAAGGTGCTGGTTGCCCGGGAGCAGGAGGCGGGGCCGACCCGGCCTTACTCCATGGAAAAGCTCTGCCCCGTGCTGGCGCTTTTTGTCATGGACAGCGAGGACGCCGTCTTAAGCAAGTGCATGGAGGTTCTGCGCCACGAGGGCAGCGGCCACACCTTTGCCATTCATGCCACGGACGAGACGGTGATCCGCCGGTTCGCGTCCCAAATTCCCGTGTCCCGGTTTCTGGTCAACACACCGGCGGCGCTGGGGGGCATCGGCGCGACCACGGGACTGTTCCCGGCGCTGACCCTGGGCTGCGGCGCGGTGGGCGGCAGCAGTTCCTCCAACAACATTTCTCCGCTGGACTTGATCAATATCCGCCGGGTGGCCTGGGATTTGGGAGAAAGTTCCACGGTTCCCCAGGGCGGCGCGGTAGCCCAGACGGTAAATGCCGAGCTGGTGGAGCTGCTCACGGAGAAGATTTTGCAGAGATTGGGAGAATAACGCAGTCCGGATTTTTCCGCAGGGAGGCAAACGAATGGAGAAAATGGAACTTTCCGCTTTGGCCGAAGCTATTGCGGGACGGATTTTTGTGGAGCTGGAAGCCTCCGGGCGGCATGTGCACGTGACGGCGCAGCAGGCGCTGGTGTTGTTCGGCCATCCCCTGACGCCCAAGCGGCCGCTGTCCCAGCCGGGGCAGTATCTGTCGAATGAACGGGTCACGGTCATCGGCCCCAAGGGAGAATTGGGGAACGTGGCAGTGCTGGGGCCGGAACGGAAGGACGCCCAGGTGGAGATTTCCCTCACCGACGCCCGGACGCTGGGCATCGACGCCCCCGTGCGGCTGTCCGGGGACGTCGCCGGAAGCCCCGGTGGGGTGATCGTGGGGCAGTGCGGCCGGGTCACGCTTCCTCAGGGGGTCATCGCGGCGAAGCGCCACATCCACCTGACCCCGGAGGACGCCGCCCGTTTCGGCGTTCGGGATAAGCAGACGGTGAAGCTGAAGGCCTACACAGCCCGCCCGGTGATTTTTGAGGACGTGGCGGTGCGGGTCAGCCCGGAATTTGCCTCCTACGTCCATCTGGACTACGACGAGGCCAACGCCTGCGGCTTTCAAAAGGGCGACCTGGGGAGGATACTGCCATGACCCGGGCGCTGCTGATCGGAAAGGAACCGGCGGCGGAGTTGGGCTACGATTACGTGACAGAGCCGCCCTATGACGCAGTGGTCATCGGCTCGCTGACCCTGTCCCAGCTGCTGAGGTTCCGGGAGGAGCGGGTGCTGTCCGCGCTGGCGGAGGGAAAGCCGGTCTATTTCTACACACCGGGTCTCCCGGAAGCGCCGAAAAACCGGATGCTTTCCGGAAGCCTTGCTTCCGCCCAGCGGGAGCTGAAAAACTGGGGTGTGCTGTTCACGGACGGCGGGCGGAAGAAGCTCATCACGGCGGAGGAAGCCCGGGCGCTTCGGGCGGCGGGGAAGCTGCCAAGTCCCGGCGCGGTGCTGACGCCGCTGGCGAAGGAAATTATGGAGGGGAAGAAATGAAGGTAGGAAAAGTGGTAGGCGCCATCTGGGCGACGCGGAAGGCCGCGTGCCTGCAGGGGCAGACCTTCCTTGTGGTGGAGAGCAACGGAGAAAGAATCGTAGCCGCTGACCAGGTAGGCGCGGGAACGGGGGACAAGGTGCTGCTCGCCACGGGGACGGTTGCCAGCAAATACTGCATGGACGCCCCGGTGGACGCCGCCGTTGTGGCGATTGTGGACGAGAAGCAGTAATGTCAGAATCCCGGAAAATACCGTTTCCGGGACAATCCATAGTAAGGGAGAGAGGACAATGTCATTTCATGAGATCCTCATAGCGGTTATGGCGGCTTTCGCGGTGGCCGGCGCCATCGACCGGATTTTTGGGAACCGCTGGGGGCTGGGGAAGGAATTTGAAGAGGGAATCCTGGCCATGGGTTCTCTGGCGCTGGCCATGGTGGGGATCGTCTGCCTTGCGCCGGTGCTGGCAAACCTGCTCAAGCCCGTGATCGTGCCGGTGTTTGCCTTTCTGGGCGCAGACCCCGCCATGTTTGCCGGAACGATTCTTGCCTGCGACATGGGCGGCGGCGCGCTGGCGGTGGAGCTGGCGGCAAGCTATCCGGCGGCCATGCTGGGCGGCGTGCTCACCGGCTCCATGCTGGGGGCGACCGTGGTGTTCACCATCCCCGTCGCCATGGGGATTCTGGAGGAAAAGGACAGGCCGGTCATGGCGAAGGGAATCCTCTGCGGCATCGTCACCGTCCCCCTGGGCGTCCTCGCGGGTGGCCTTACGGCGGGATTTCCCATCGGGATGGTGCTGCGCAACCTGATTCCCATTGTCATCATCGGGGCGCTGATCGCTCTGGGGCTGTGGCGGGCGGAAAATGCCATGGTCAGGGGCTTTGAGGTGTTTGGCAGGCTGGTGGTGGCCGTTGTGACCGTGGGGCTGGCGGCGGCCGTCGTGGAAGCCCTGACGGGCTTCGTCATCATTCCCGGCATGGCACCCATTTCGGAGGGCTTTGAAACGGTGGGCACCATCGCCATCGTCCTGGCGGGGGCGTTTCCCCTGGTGCTTGTGATCACAAAGCTGCTGCGAAAGCCGCTGATGGCGGCGGGACGGTGGCTGGGCATCAACGACGCCGCGGCGGCGGGACTGATCGCCAGCCTCGCCAACTCCATCGCAACCTTCGGCATGGTGGGGGACATGAACCGGCGGGGCAAGGTGGTCAACATCGCCTTCTCGGTGTCCGCGGCCTTCGTCTTCGGCGACCATCTGGGCTTCACGGCGGGCTTCGTCCCGGAGATGATCGGCCCCATGATCGTGGGAAAGCTGGTGGGCGGTGTCAGCGCCATCGCGGTGGCCATGTGGCTGACGGCAAAGGAAGAAAAGTCGTAACGGACAGCCTTTTCCGGCAAAAATCGGAAATTCCCGGTGCAGGGTGTTGACAAAACCCCCTGCACCGGGATATAATGGCGCTGTACATTTCAAAAGCTGTGAAGAGAAGAGTACGCTTTTTCTCCCGCGAAAGAGAGCCCCGGAAGGTGCGAGGGGGTGCGGCGAGGGGAGCGGAACATGGTCTCGGAGCTGAGCCGTCGAGCGGGGATTCTCCCCAGGTAGGCGGTTCCGGGTCGTCCCGTTACAGGCGTTTGAGGTACGGACAGAATGCCCGTGCGAATCAAGGTGGTACCGCGTCAGTTTTTGTCGCCCTTGGGTTATCCCACGGGTGATTTTTTCTATTTTAGGAGGACAAATTATGTGCGAAAAATGCAGAGGTAATTATTACATTACCACCCCCATCTATTACCCTTCCGCCAAGCTCCACATCGGCCACGCCTACTGCACCGTGGCGACGGACACCATGGCGCGCTTCAAGCGGCTTCAGGGCTATAACGTCATGTTCCTCACCGGAACCGACGAGCATGGTCAGAAGATCGAGGACAAGGCCAAGGCCGCAGGCGTGACCCCCCAGCAGTTCGTGGACAGCATCGTCACCGGCGAGCGGGGCGTGCTGGATCTGTGGAAGCTGATGAACATTTCCTATGACCGGTTTATCCGCACCACCGACGACTACCATGTGGCGGCCATCCAGAGGATTTTCAAGAGGATGCACGACAACGGCGACATCTACAAGGGCGTCTACAAGGGCAAATACTGCAAGCCCTGCGAGTCCTTCTGGACGGAGAGCCAGCTGAAGGACGGCAAATGCCCCGACTGCGGCCGCGAGGTGCAGGACGCGGAGGAGGAAGCCTATTTCTTCCGCCTGTCCAAATATGCCGACCGGGTGCAGGACCTGCTGGAAAACACCGATTTTCTGGAGCCCCGCAGCCGGGTCAACGAGATGATCAACAACTTCATCAAGCCCGGCCTCGAAGATCTGTGCGTCTCCCGCACCAGCTTCACCTGGGGCGTGCCGGTGGACTTTGACCCCGGCCATGTGGTCTATGTGTGGATCGACGCCCTGTTCAACTACATGACGGCGCTGGGCTTTGAGAACGACAAGTACCACGATCTGGAAGCCTTCTGGCCTGCCGACGTCCACTTCGTGGGCAAGGAGATCGTTCGCTTCCACTCCATCATCTGGCCGGCCATGCTCATGAGCCTGAACCTGCCCCTGCCGAAGAAGGTCTACGGCCATGGCTGGCTGCTGCTGGACGGCGGCAAGATGTCCAAGTCCAAGGGCAACGTGGTCGATCCCTACGTTCTGGCGGAGCGCTTCGGCGTGGATGCCCTGCGCTTCTTCCTGCTGCGTTCCTTCCCCTTCGGCTCCGACGGCAATTTTTCCAACGAGGCGCTGATCAACACCATCAACGTAGACCTTGCCAACGATCTGGGCAATCTGGTCTCCCGGACGGTGGCCATGGCGCAGAAATACTTCGGCCAGCGCCTGCCTGCGGTGCAGACGGCGGACGAGGAAAAGGACGCCGAGCTGATCGCCATGGTGTCCTCCCTCCGGGATAAGTACGAGGAACAGATGGAGAAGTACGCCTTCCAGAACGCTCTGGCGGAGGTTTTCAAGGTCATCTCCCGCGCCAACAAGTATATCGACGAGAACGCCCCCTGGGTGCTGGCCAAGAGCGAGGACGGTAAGCCCCGTCTGGCGAAGGTGCTGTACAATCTGCTGGAGACCATCCGCATCTGCGGCGGTCTGCTGAAGCCCTTTATGCCTGACACCGCGGCGGAGATCGCCCGCCGTCTGGGCGATGCACGGACGGACTGGGACAGCCTGACGGGCTTCGGCGTTCTGCCCGCCGACGTCGCCACCGTAGCCGGCCCCGCCCTGTTCCCCAGAATCGACGTGGAGAAGGAGCTGGCCGCGCTGGAGGAGCTGAACAAGCCCCCCGTCCCGGCGCTGGAGATCGAGCCTTACAGCGAGGAAAAGGTGGATTTCGACACCTTCTGCAAGTCCGACCTGCGGGCGGTGAAGGTCAAGGACTGCCAGCCGGTGAAGAAGAGCGACAAGCTGCTGTGCTTCACCCTGGACGACGGCACCGGCACCGACCGTCAGATTCTCTCCGGCATTGCGAAATACTATAAGCCTGAGGAGTTGGTGGGCAAGACCCTGGTCGCCATCACCAACCTGCCTCCCCGGAAGATGATGGGCAAGGAGAGTAGCGGTATGCTATTGTCCGCCATCCACACGGAGAAGGGCGAGGAGAAGCTGAATCTGGTAATGGTCAGCGACGCCATCCCCGCCGGCGCGAAGCTGTGCTGAGAGGATAAGTTGAATACAAAAACGGCGTGACCGCAGGGTCACGCCGTTGACATTTGTTGGGATGACAGAAATGCCGTGCCGTCCCAGCTTATTCTGTAATACGAGTTTTTAATAAAACGCTTAAAAGCGTTTTATTCGGCCACAGGATTGCGGCCAGCGGCCACTGCCGCTAAAAACGAAGTCAATACATTTCTTACCGCCGCCCAGGCGGTCTGCCAT
>CAKTKX010000070.1 GCA_934572365.1 uncultured Oscillospiraceae bacterium | reverse complement strand
CGGTCTTCCACGGCGGACTTTGCCGTCAGCATGAGGATGGACGTGGTGCAGCGCTTGGCGCGCACCTCCCGGGCGACCTGATAGCCGTCCATTTTGGGCATCATCACATCCAGGATCAGCAGGTCGTAAATTCCCAGCTCGGCATATTCCGCGCCGGTCTCGCCGTCGTAGGCCACCTCCACCTCAAAGCCCTTCCCTTCCAGAAGGGTCTTGATGGAATCGGCCAGCAGCTTTTCGTCTTCGATTACCAGAATTTTCATATTGCATGCCTCCATAAATTTCGTTTTCATTATAATACCAAATAATCCTGAATTGGAACTGAAATCCTGTTTGTTAACAGTTCTTTTACAACCTGCCGCCGGATTTTTCAGATTCTATTCAGCATCACGTGCTATCCTGTGGACAAACAAACATGAAAGGAAGCAAACCATTATGGATGAACAATTCTACGATTCCAACAACTTTTACGAAAATCCTTCTCAGGAGATCCCCGTCTACACGCCTCCCACGCCGAAGAAGCGGGAGAAGAAAAACCGCCTAGGCTTTCGCATCTGCGCGCTGGCGCTGGTGTTCGCCTTGCTGGGCGGCGCTCTGGGTGCAGGCGGCGTCATGTGGTATGAGAGCAGCCGCGGCCAGACCGGTACGGCAAGCAAAAACGAGACCGCCATGCTCCAGGGCATCCGGGAAAGCAGCGTCCTGAACACCGTCACCGTGGACACCGGCAAGGAAATGACCGCCGCGGAGGTTTACGCCGCCAACGTCAATTCCACCGTCGGCATCACCACCTCCATCACCACCAACTACTGGGGCTTCCAGACCACCTCCGCCGCGGCCGGTTCCGGCTTCATCCTCACCGAGGACGGCTATATCCTGACCAACTACCACGTGGTGGAAAACTCCAACAGCATCACCGTAGCCATGTACAACGGCGACACCTATGACGCCACCCTTGTCGGCTACGACGAAAGCAACGACGTGGCCGTCCTGAAGGTGGACGCCCAGGGACTGTCCCCGGTGGTTCTGGGCGACTCCGACAACCTGAACGTGGGCGACAGCGTGGTGGCCATCGGCAACCCGCTGGGCGAGCTGACCTTCTCCCTGACTGCCGGTCTTGTCAGCGCCAAGGATCGGGAGGTCACCCTCTCCAATTCCCTGACCATGGATCTCATTCAGACGGACTGCGCTATCAACTCCGGCAACTCCGGCGGCGCGCTGTTTAACCTCTACGGTGAGGTCATCGGCATCACCAACGCCAAATATTCCAGCTCTTCTTCCTCCTCCGCGTCCATCGACAACATTGGTTTCGCCATCCCCATCAACCATGTTCTTTCCATCGTGAAGAGCATCATTGAAAAGGGCTATATCTCCAAGCCCTACGTGGGTGTCAGCGTTTCCGACGTGAACCAGCAGACCCAGCTCTACGGCATTCCCGCCGGCGCGGCCGTCCAGTCCGTTTCCGATGATTCCCCCGCCGCCAAGGCCGGGCTTCAGGCGGGCGACGTCATCACCAGCGTCAACGGCACAGAGATCACCGGCAGCAGCGATCTGGTCAATCTGGTAAGCGAGGCCGCCATCGGCGACATGCTGACCATGACCGTCTACCGTCAGGGCTCGACCATAGAACTCACCGTCACCGTAGGCGAGCAGGTTCAGTCGGCGCTGGCCAACGAGCAGACCCAGCAGACCGTCTCCGACAGCCAGAGCGGCGGCTGGAACAGCTACCCCTTTGGAGGGCGGCGGTAAACCCGATACCGCAAGCCCAAAACTTCCCCTCCCCGGAGAAACGTGGTTTCTCCGGGGAGTATTTTGTTGCAATATCTTGACATTTGAACGTTCAACCTGTATACTTTTCTTGCAGAAAAGTGAAATTATTCTGAGATAGGCGGGAAGGCGTTATGACAAGACAGGCTGTGGGCAAATTGGGAAAATATCTGATGTTAACCTTTGGCATCACATGGCTTTTATGGTGGGGCGACGCACTGCTGGTGAAGGTCACACCCATGAAGGAGTCCGATTTCCTCCCCATGGTGCTGTTCACGCTGGGCGGTCTGGGGCCGACCTTTGCCGCGTGTTTGTGCCTGGAAGGCGGCTTCTCCTGGAAAAAGCTGTGGGCGTTTCTTTCCGCCCATAAAAAGGGGAAAGTCTGGTACCTGTTCCTGTTCGCCGCGCTGGAATTTGCCCTTTTCTTTTTCAGCTCCGACGGGCTGTTGGATACCATTCCCAGAAGCCCCGCGGCGGTGGTCGTTTTTCTCATCGTGTTTTTGCAGGCGGCTACCCTCTTTGGCGGAAACGAGGAGCTGGGCTGGCGCGGCACCATGCAACCCATCCTGCTGCAACGGGTCAGCAGCTGGGCGTCTCCGCTGATCATCGGCGTGATCTGGGTGTGCTGGCACATCCCGCTGTGGTTCATCGAGGGCAATACCCACCAGAGCATGTCCTTCGTATCCTTTGCGGTCCTGGGGATCGCCCTGAGCTATTGGCTGTCGGCCATCTATGACGTCACCGGTTCCGTGCTGTGCTGCATGGCGCTTCACGGGCTTACCAACACGCTGATGGGCTTGTTTCAGGTGAATGAGAGCTATCCGTACGCCGCCGGAATGGTCATCCTGACGCTGATCGCGGTCTGCGCCAGTCTCAAGGCGGCCGAGACGCCCATGACCCGAAGCTGAAACAGCATGCAAAAACCTCTGCCCGACAATGTCAGGCAGAGGTTTTTCGTTCTGCTATTATTTCCAGTGATCCAATGTAGGCACCAGCGCTTCCATGTGGGCGCGGACCTGCTGCTCCGGCCAGCTTTCGCTTGCCATGTGCTTTGCGCAGAAATCGATCAGCTGCTCCTTGCTGGAATAGGTAAATTTCCCGCCCGCGTAGCACCACTTGCAGTATTCCTCGTTGAAAGAGCCGTCGGTTTCCCGGCTGAGGGTGGAATCCTCCAGCGGCATCCCGCAGCACTGACAGATCAGCTGCCTGGGAGACCCCAGCAGCGTGTTGATGGAAACGTCGTAGAATTTTGACAGCAGCTTCAGCGTTTCCACGTTCGGCGTCGTTTCCCCGGTTTCCCAGCGGGACACCGCCTGCCGCGTGACAAAAACTTTTTCCGCCAGCTCGTCCTGAGACAGTCCCTTTTTTGCTCTTAAGTTATACAAAGCATCCTTTGTATCCATGAAAAGCACCTCCTTGGCATAACTGTACCACAGGATTCCCACGCTGGCAAGCAACCCGCTGTTGCTGTCTACAGATTCGCAATGACCAGCAATGCCAGGAACGCAACTGCGGCAACCGTTCCAATGAGCGCCAGAACGTTCAGAACTTTGATAACCTTTCTGCCAAACACCCGGTACAACACGGCAAACACACCGATTCCGACCACGCCGCCCAATGTGTTCCCGATCAGGTCGGTGATATCGCTTCCGCCGATTGCGAGAACATACTGCATGACCTCGTAAAAAAGGCTTACGCAGAAAATCGGCAAAACCTTTTTCCAGAATCCCCCATCGGGCTTCAGCATGGAAACATAAATGCCGAAGGGCACAAAGGCGGCGACATTCAGCAGAATTTCGGACACGTCTACCCTGTCATTTACGATTCCCGAACCCGCAAAGGGGATAAGATTGACGCTTCTGTAGTTCATGTCCCGCAGGTTGGAAAAATCCATCTGAAGCTTGAACAGTATGATCCATGTCAGCGCCAGCAGATACACCATCAGCAAGACTTTCGTCAGTTTTCTATTTTGTTTCATGGTTGCTCCTATTCTTTTTCAGCAAAAATACCGATTGCACGTCCGGGTTGGATTCACGCAGTCTGCTACCCATTTGTCTGCTCCAGATAGATCAGCAGCACCGCGATGTCCGCCGGGCTGACGCCGGAGATTCTGCCCGCCTGACCGATGGACATCGGACGTATGGCGGCGAGCTTTTCCCGCGCCTCCAGCCGCAGGCCGGGGATGGCGGCGTAATCCAGATTTTCCGGGAGAAGGCGGGCCTCTTCCTTCCTGAATTCCTCCACCTGCTTTTCCTGCCGGGTCAGATAGCCCGCGTACTTGATCTGAATTTCCACCTCGTCGGTGACGGCGGCGCTCAGCTCCGGCCGCTCCGGGTCGAAGGGAGCGATGTCGGCGTAGCTCACCTGGGGGCGGCGCAGAAGGTCGGCCAGGCGGGCGGAATTGGCCACGGGGGCTGTCCCCTTCCCATCCAGCATGGCGTTGAGCCGCTCCGACGCGGGAACGCCGCTGCTCTCCAAACGCTGCACCTCCCGGCGCACCTGGGCGTACTTTTCCTCCACCGCCTGTACCCGCTCCGGAGGAATCAGGCCGATCTGGCCGCCGATGCGGGTCAGGCGCTGGTCGGCGTTGTCCTGACGGTGCAGCAGGCGGTATTCCGACCGGCTGGTCATAATGCGGTAGGGTTCCTCCGTCCCCTTGGTCACCAGATCGTCGATGAGGGTGCCGATGTAGCTGGTGTCCCGGGTGAGAATCAGGGGGAGCCTGCCCTGAATTTTCAATGCGGCATTGATGCCAGACACCAACCCCTGAGCAGCGGCTTCCTCGTAGCCGGAGGTGCCGTTGAACTGCCCCGCGCCGTACAGGCCGGAAACCAGCTTGGTTTCCAGCGTAGGCTTTAACTGGGTGGGATCGACGCACTCATATTCGATGGCATAGGCGGGGCGCATCATTTCCGCGTGCTCCAGCCCCGCCACGGTGCGCAGCATGGCAAGCTGCACATCCTCGGGAAGGCTGGAGGAAAAGCCCTGAATGTACATTTCCTCGGTGTCCAGCCCGCAGGGCTCGATGAACAGCTGGTGCCGGGGCTTGTCGGCAAAGCGGACAATCTTCGTCTCGATGCTGGGGCAGTACCGGGGGCCGACACCGGAGATGGTGCCGTCGTACATGGGGCTGCGGTACAGATTCTCCCGGATAATCCGGTGGGTTTCCTCGTTGGTGTAGGTCAGGTAGCACACGGCGGAATTGTTGACCTTGTGGGTGGTGCGGAAGGAAAACGGCTCCGCCGTCTCGTCCCCCGGCTGCACCTCCATTTTGGAAAAATCGATGCTCCGGCGGTTGACCCGGGGGGGCGTGCCGGTTTTGAAGCGGCGAAGGTGCAGCCCGAGAGCGCGGAGATTGTCCGCCAGTCCCACGCTGGGGTGCATCCCGTCGGGGCCGGAGGGAATGACGCTCTGGCCGGTGATGACGGTGCTGTCCAAGTACGTTCCCGTGGCGATGACCACGGCCTTCGCGCCGTATTCCGCCCCCAGCTGGGTGCGCACGCCGGTGACGGCGCCCTCCGCAGTCAGAATTTCCACGATCTGCGCCTGTTTCAGCTCCAGATTTTCCTGCAATTCCAGTGTGTGCTTCATATATTGCCGGTATTTTACCCGGTCGGCCTGAGCCCGGAGGGAATGGACGGCGGGGCCTTTGCCACGGTTCAGCATCCGGTACTGGATACAGGCATGGTCTGCCGCCGCGCCCATCTCGCCTCCCAGCGCGTCCAGCTCCCGCACCAGGTGTCCCTTTCCGGTGCCGCCGATGGCGGGGTTGCAGGGCATGTTCCCCACGGCATCCAGATTGATGGTAAAGAGAATGGTGTGGTTGCCCAGCCGGGCGGCGGCAAGGGCGGCTTCAATTCCCGCATGTCCCGCCCCGATCACGGCAACGTCACAGCTGCCCGCGTAATAGCTCATAATGGTTCCTCCTGTGGGAAGAAAGGGGGTCACGCCTCTTCCTGCCCTTCTGTCTGCTTTTTCTCCTCCGGGGGGAGAACAAAGGGCTTACACACGATCTCGCACCGGTTGATGGGGGTGCCGAGGGCATGGAATTTTTCCTCGTACCCCGTCATGATGCCGACGATGCCGTCTCTATGCAGGTCGTGGGTAACGTTCTTCACTTCCAGGCCGCAGGCAGCAAATTCTTCCAGGCTGTAGGCAAACAGGGGGGCGTTGTCGGTTTTGAAGTGGATCTCCCCGCCCTCCCGGACGGTGCGGCAGTATTTGTCCAGAAATGTCCGATGGGTCAGGCGGCGCTTGGCGTTCTTCTTCCGGGGCCATGGGTCGGGGAAGTTGATGAACAGCCGGTCGATCTCCCCGGGAGCAAAAATCTCCTCCATTTTGGCCACGTCCATGTCGATGAAAAACACGTTTTTCAGTTCCATATCTCTGGCCTTCTCCATGGCTACCACCATGGCCTCCCGGCAGCGCTCCACGGCGATGAGCAGCACGTCGGGGTTCGCCTGAGCGGTCTCGGCGGTGAATTTTCCCTTTCCGCAGCCGACCTCCACCCACAGCGCCGTGCAGTCCGGCTTCAGGCTCCGCCAGTTTCCCCGGAGGGTCTCCGGCCGGTCGATCCGGTAGGCGGCGCATTTTTCCATTCTGGGTTCCAGATTCCGCATTTTTCTCATTCTCATGGTGTCTTCCTCCAAACTTCCACATTTCCGTCTATTATAGCAGAGCGCAGGCTGTACGTCAAAGGAAATATCCGCTTTACATTTGCGAAGCTATCCGATACAATAGCAGACAAAGGAGGGATGCCTCATGCGGTTCTTTGACGACCCCGGCAAAGCCTTACAGCAGATGGAAGACGAGCTTCTGGAAGAAGATTGGGAAGAAGAAGATGTGGACGAGGATGACGAGGACTTCCAAATCCTCACCCGGCACGTTAGCCGCCCGGTCAACTACGCCGTGGACTTTGACCGCACGGTCTACGACGACGAGGAAACGGACGACGCCTATTACGC
>CAKTKX010000069.1 GCA_934572365.1 uncultured Oscillospiraceae bacterium | reverse complement strand
GCCAACGGCATCGGCATCATCGACATCGTGGAGAACCGGCTGGTGGGCATGAAGGATCGGGGCGTATACGAGACTCCCGGCGGCACCATCCTGTACTTCGCCCATGAGCAGCTGGAAATGCTCACCGTGGACAAGGACACCCTCCACGTCAAACAGAAGCTGGCCGTGGACTACGCCGACCTCATTTACAACGGCAAGTGGTACTCCCCCCTCCAGGAGGCGCTGACCGCCTTTGCCAACGAAAGCAACAAGTACGTCACCGGCTCCGTGAAGCTGAAGCTGTACAAGGGCAACATCATCCCCGCCGGCACCACCTCTCCCTACTCCCTGTACTCCGAGAATCTGGTGACCTTCGGCGAAAGCGACTACGACCAGAACCAGGCCGCCGG
This sequence comes from uncultured Oscillospiraceae bacterium, assembly GCA_934572365.1. Taxonomy (GTDB): domain Bacteria; phylum Bacillota; class Clostridia; order Oscillospirales; family Oscillospiraceae; genus Faecousia. The sequence goes on along the minus strand of CAKTKX010000069.1, from coordinate 6,396 downwards.
CTTCATCAATCTGTGGGGTCTGCCCACCAAGGTGCAGGCGCTGCGGGAGCAGGGGAAGCTGTAAAGCAACAAATTTCATTCGAGGGCAGATTTATGAGCAAACTATGGGCCGGACGGACTTCCGGCGAGGTCAGCAGCATCGCGGATGATTTCAATTCCTCCATCCGCTTTGACTGCAAACTTTATAAGCAGGACATCACCGGCTCCATGGCACATGCCGCCATGCTGGGCGCCCAGGGTATTATCTCCCAGGCCGAGGCCGGGCAGCTCATTGACGGGCTTCAGGGAATTCTGAACGACCTGGAATCCGGGGCGCTGGAATTTGACTTCGGCTGCGAGGACATCCATATGTTCGTCGAGCAGGTGCTGACCCAGCGTCTGGGGGACGTGGGCAAAAAGCTCCACACCGCCCGCAGCCGGAACGACCAGGTGGCGCTGGATTTGAGAATGTATCTCAAAGACCAGATCGATGAGATTACCGCGCTGGTAAAGGACGTGCTTTCGGCGATCGTCGCCCAGGCGGAAGCCAACAAGGGCGTCATCATGCCCGGCTACACCCATTTGCAGCGGGCGCAGCCCATCCTGTTTTCCCACCACCTGATGGCCTATGCCATGATGCTCCTGCGGGATCTCGGCCGTCTGGGCGACTGCCGGAAGCGGATGAACGTCTGCCCCATCGGTTCCTGCGCCCTGGCCGGGACGACTTACCCCACCGACCGGCGCTTTGAGGCGCGGAAGCTGGGCTTTGACGATATCGCCCGCAACTCCATTGACGGCGTGTCCGACCGGGACTTCTGCGTGGAGCTGATGAGCGCCGTTTCTATCCTCATGATGCACCTGAGCCGTTTTTCCGAGGAGATCATCCTCTGGGCGAGCTGGGAATTCAAGTTCATCGAGCTGTCCGACGCCTACACCACCGGCTCGTCCATCATGCCCCAGAAGAAGAACCCCGACATGGCGGAGCTTGTCCGGGGCAAGACCGGCCGGGTCTACGGCGACCTTATGGGGCTGCTCACCACTTTGAAAGGGCTTCCTCTGGCCTACAACAAGGACATGCAGGAGGACAAGGAAGCGGTTTTCGACGCCGTGGACACGGTAAAAATGTGTCTGAAAGTCTTCGCGCCCATGCTTGCCACCATGACCGTGAAGCCGGAGACCATGAAAAAGGCCGCCCAGGGCGGGTTCATCAACGCCACCGACCTTGCGGACTACCTGGTGAAAAAGGGAATACCCTTCCGCAGTGCCTACAAGATCTCCGGCCAGATCGTGGCGCGGTGCATTGCGGAGGGCTGCGTGCTGGAGACATTGCCCATGGAAACCTACCGCTCCTACAGCGAATTGTTTGACGAAGATCTTTACCGCGATATCAACCTGACGGTCTGCGTGGAGAAGCGCATCTCCGAGGGCGGCACCTCCGCTTCCTCCGTGGATGCCCAGATCGCCTACGTAAAGGAGCAGCTTGTATGACCAGAGTATTTATTGACGGCAGTGCCGGAACCACCGGCCTGCGGATCTATGAGCGGCTGAGCGACCGCAAGGACATTACACTGCTGACGCTCCCGGAGGAATCCCGGAAAAATACCGATGAACGCCGCCGGATGCTGAATCTGGCGGACATCGCGTTTCTGTGCCTGCCGGATAAGGCGGCGCAGGAGGCGGTTTCCCTGGTGACGAACCCCCAGACGGCGATCATCGACACCTCCACCGCCCACCGGACGGCGGACGGGTGGGCTTACGGCTTTCCGGAACTTTCCCCGGCGCACCGGGAGACCATCCGCACCTCCAAGCGAATTGCCAACCCCGGCTGCCATGCCAGCGGCTTTATTGCAGCCGTGTATCCCCTGGTCGCCCATGGCGTTGTCCCGGCGGACTTTCCTCTGACGGCCTACTCCCTCACGGGCTACTCCGGCGGCGGCAAGAGCCTGATCGGGGAATACGAAGCCCCCGACCGTGACCCCCGCCACGAGAGCCACCGGATCTACGCCACCAGCCTTTGCCACAAGCATCTGCCGGAGATGGTAAAGGTCTGCGGTCTGACCCATCCGCCGGTGTTTTCTCCCATTCTGGGGGACTTCTACGCAGGCATGGCCACCGCCGTTCTGCTTCCCGGATTTGACGCAAAGACCGTCTGGACGTGCTTAAGCGACCACTACGCCGGAGAGAAAATCGTCAGCGTCGCGCCTCTGGGGGGCGACGAAAGCGTGATCTACGCCAGCACCCTGGCAGGAAAGGACACCATGCGCATCATCGTCAGCGGTCAGAAGGATCAAGCCATGGTCACCGCCCTGTTCGACAATCTGGGGAAGGGCGCCTCCGGCGCGGCCATTCAGAACATGAACATTCTGCTGGGCGCAGACGAAACCACAGGGCTGAACGTCTGACCCGAAAAGGAGAAAAAACATGAAAGCAGTATCCGGCGGCGTATGTGCCGCGAAGGGCTTTACCGCCAACGGAATCCATTGCGGTATCCGGAAAAACCACGCCAAAAAGGATCTATCCCTGATTTTCAGCGCCGTGCCTGCCAGCGCCGCGGCGGTGTACACCACCAATCTGGTGAAGGGCGCGCCTCTGACGGTCACCAAGCGGCACTTGAGCAACGGCACCGCCCAGGCCGTCATCTGCAACAGCGGCAACGCCAATACCTGCAACGCAAACGGCATTGCAATTGCCGAGGAGATGAGCGCTTTGGCGGCAAAGCAGTTGGGTATCTCCCCCGACGATGTCGTGGTCGCTTCCACCGGCGTCATCGGTCTGCCCCTGTCCGTCGACCCCATCGCCGCGGGACTTCCCGCCCTGGTGAAGGGGCTGTCGGAAACCGGCGGCGAGGCCGCCGCCGAGGGCATCATGACCACCGACACCGTGAAGAAGGAGGTCGCCGTGGAGTTCACCCTGGGGGGCAAAACCTGCCGTATCGGCGGCATCGCCAAGGGCAGCGGCATGATTCATCCCAACATGGCGACCATGCTGGTGTTCATCACCACCGACGTTTCCATTGCCCCGGATATGCTGCAAAAGGCGCTCTCCGGGGACATTGCCAGCACCTTCAACATGGTCTCCATCGACGGCGACACCTCCACCAACGATATGGTGACCGTGCTTGCCAACGGCATGGCGGAAAATGAGCCCATCACCGCCGAGGGGACGGATTTTACCGTCTTTATGAAGGCGCTGAACTCCGTTACCATCGCTCTGTGCCGGAAGATCGCCGGAGACGGCGAGGGTGCCACCAAGCTGCTGGAGTGCAGCGTCAGCGGCGCATATGATCTGGCCACGGCCAGAACCATCGCCAAAAGCGTCATCTGCTCCAGCCTTCTGAAAGCCGCCATGTTCGGCGCAGACGCCAACTGGGGGCGGGTGCTGTGCGCCATCGGCTACAGCGGCGCGCAGGTGGACGTAAGCCGGGTGGACGTGTCCTTCCGCAGTGCCGCCGGGGAAATCCCCGTATGCAAAAACGGCGCGGGCGTGGACTTTTCCGAGGAAACTGCCAAGAAAATTCTCCTGGAAAAGGAGATCGAGATCCTGGTCTGCCTGAACAGCGGCGACAGCGCCGCCACCGCCTGGGGCTGCGACCTGACCTACGACTATGTAAAAATCAACGGCGATTACCGTACATAATGGAGCGTGCGTATGGACAGCGAATTTTCCAACCGGCAGCGCTCTGAGGTACTGATCCAGGCACTGCCCTACATCAAACAGTACAGCGGCAAAACCGTTGTGGTAAAATACGGCGGCAACGCCATGGTCAACGACGCGCTGAAGCAGCAGGTCATGGAGGACATCGCCCTTCTGTGGCTCATCGGCGTGAAGGTGGTGCTGGTACACGGCGGCGGGCCGGAGATCAGCCAGACCATGAAGCGTCTGGGCAAGGAAGCGGTTTTCGTGGACGGCCTGCGGGTGACGGACAAGGAGACCGTGGACATCGTTCAGATGGTTCTGGCCGGAAAGATCAACAAGACGCTGGTCAATCTTTTACAGATGAAGGGCGGCCACGCCGTGGGACTTTCCGGCATTGACGGCGGCATTCTGGAAGCCAGAATGAAGAGTGAAGCCCTGGGGTACGTGGGTGAGATCACGAAGGTGCGCACAAAGCCCATTGCCGACCTGCTGGAAAAGAACTACATTCCCGTCATTTCCACCATCGCCGGCGACCGTCAGGGCAACACCTACAACATCAACGGCGACACCGCCGCCGCCTGGATCGCGGGCGGTCTTCAGGCCGAGCGTCTGATCATGATGACGGATATCAACGGCATTCTCATGGACAAGAACGACCCCGGCTCTCTCATCCCCGAGCTGAGCGTCAGCCGGGCAAAGCAGCTTTTTGCGGACGGCGTCATCTCCGGCGGCATGATCCCCAAGGTGGACTGCTGCATCGAGGCCATCGGCAAGGGTGTGAAAAACGTAGTCATTATGGACGGCCGGGTCCCCCACTCCATCCTTATGGAGCTGCTCACCGACGAGGGCGCCGGCACGCTGGTAAGAGGTGATTGATCGTGAACATCATGGAACTGGATCAGACCTATGTTGCGGGAACTTATAAGCGCTTCCCGGTGGAGATCGTCTCCGGCAAGGGAAGCCGGGTGACGGACGCAAACGGGAAGACCTATGTGGACATGGGCTCCGGCATCGGCGTGACCGCCTTCGGCATCGGCGACGAAGCCTGGGAACAGGCCGTCACCGGGCAGCTCGGCAAGGTTCAGCATACCTCCAATCTGTACTACACGGAGCCTTGCGCCAGGCTTGCCCAGCTGCTGTGTGAGAAAACCGGGATGAAAAAGGTCTTCTTCTCCAATTCCGGCGCGGAGGCCAACGAATGCGCCATCAAGGCCGCGAGAAAATATTCCGCCGAAAAGAAGGGCACGGACTATCATACCATCGTCACGCTGGTCAACAGCTTCCATGGGCGCACCCTCACCACCCTGGCCGCCACCGGCCAGGCGCATTTCCACCAGCTGTTTCAGCCCCTGACCCCCGGCTTTGTCCATGTGGAGGCCAACAACGTTGCCGCCCTCACCCAGGCCGTGGCGGAGCACAAGGTGGCGGGCATTTTGATGGAAGCCATTCAGGGCGAGGGCGGCGTGGTTCCCCTGACGAAGGAATTCGTTCAGGCCGCCGCAAAAATCGCCCGGGAGCAGGATATCCCCCTGATGATGGACGAGGTGCAGACCGGCAACGGCCGCACGGGAATGCTCTACGGCTACATGAACTTTGGCATCACCCCCGACATCGTCTCCACCGCCAAGGGACTGGGCGGCGGCCTGCCCATCGGCGCGACGCTGCTGGGAGAAAAGGTGCAAAGTGTCCTCGGCCCCGGCGACCACGGCTCCACCTACGGCGGAAATCCCGTGTGCTGTGCCGGCGCCATCAGCGTCCTGTCCCGTCTGGACGACGCATTTCTGGCGGAGGTTCGGGAAAAGAGCGCCTATGTCTTTTCCCGGCTTACCGGCGCCCCCGGCATCACGGGGGTTACCGGTATGGGTCTGATGATCGGCGTGAAGACCGCCGCCCCCGCCGGGGATGTGGTTCGCAAATGCATGGAAAACGGCGTGCTGTGCCTGACCGCGAAGGACAAGGTGCGGCTGCTGCCGGCGCTGAACATCCCCATGGAGGATCTGGTATTTGCCGTGGAGACCATCCGGGCGGCGGCAAAGGAATTGGGAGGAAACGTATGAATCTGAAAGGCAGAAGCTTTCTGACGCTGCTGGACTTCACCCCGGCAGAGATCACCTATCTGCTGGATCTGGCGGCGGAGCTGAAGGCAAAGAAAAAAGCGGGGATCCCCCACCGCATCCACGAGGGGAAGAACATCGTGCTGCTGTTTGAAAAGGACTCCACCCGCACCCGCTGCGCCTTTGAGGTGGCGGGACACGATCTGGGCATGGGCGTGACCTATCTCGGCCCCACCGGCTCCCAGATGGGCAAAAAGGAATCCATCGCCGACACCGCCCGGGTGCTGGGTCGGATGTACGACGGCATCGAATACCGGGGCTACGCCCAATCAATCGTGGAGCAGCTGGCGGAATTTTCCGGCGTGCCGGTCTGGAATGGCCTGACCAATGAATTTCACCCCACCCAGATACTGGCGGACTTTCTCACCATCCGGGAGCATTTCGGCGGGCTGAAGGGCAAAAAGCTGGTTTACATGGGCGATGCCCGGTACAACATGGGAGATTCTCTGATGGTGGGCTGCGCCAAGATGGGGATGCACTTCGTGGCCTGCGCCCCGGAGAAGTATTTCCCCGATGCCGCGTTGATTGAAAAGTGTCAGGCCGTTGCCGCCGAGACGGGCGCGGTGCTGGAATTCATCACCGACCCCGGCAAAGCCGTCCCCGGTGCGGACGTGATCTACACCGACGTGTGGGTCTCCATGGGCGAGCCGGACAGCGTCTGGCAGGA
>CAKTKX010000068.1 GCA_934572365.1 uncultured Oscillospiraceae bacterium | reverse complement strand
TTCTTGTACATGCAGTAGATCAGCTCCGCCTGAAGCTCCAGCTCGGTCATGCCGGGCTTGATGCGGGTGATAACCTCTGCAAAGGCTCTGTCGGTGATGGCCTGCGCCTTGCGCATCAGCTCCAGCTCCCAGTCCTCCTTGGTGCCGCGGAAGGCGTAGATGGGCTTGTGGAAGGGCACCAGCTTGGCGTTCAGCTTCTCGTCGTAGTGGAAATACTCCTCAGCGGTGAGATAATGCTCCTCATAGCCAAGGGCAGTCACGCCGAAGTCGGCAATGGCCGTGTTCAGGCGCTGGATGTAGCTGTTCTCCCGATTCACCTCCAGGACCTCAAAACCCTTGAGGTTCTTCTCGGCGGACTCGATGTAACGGCTGTCGGTGAAGTAGCGGCAGCCCTTCTTGGTGACGATGGCGACGCCCTCGGCGATGTCGAATTCCGCGCCGTAATGGCGGCTGTAGCGGGAGGTCAGCAGCAGACCGTCCACTTCCCCGTCCAGCAGGGTCAGATACTTGTCTAAGTTTTTCATGATCAAATTCTCCTTTTCTTTGCAGATAAAATAAATGGCAGTTCCAGCACATGACGTGCTTTCAGCCAGAAATTGTGATTGTTGATGGCGCTGACCAGAATGGAGGTCACGCCGGCGCAGTTGGCGCCCAGGGTATCGGTATAGATCTGATCGCCCACCAGCGCTGCGTTCTTTGCCGGAATGTCATATTTCGCCAGACATTCCCGGATGCCCTTGGAAAATGGCTTTTTCGCGTGGGTGATGCAATCTAAGCCGTGTTCCCGACAGAAGCGCGGTACCCGGTCTTTTCGGCTGTTGGAGACGATGCACACTGTGATGTCCGTCTGCTTCATCCGGTTCAGCCACGCCGTCATCTCCGCCGTGGGGACGTCGGTGGTGTAGGGTACAATGGTATTGTCAAAATCCAGCATCAGCAGCCGGATGTCCCGGGCGTGGAGCAGCTCCGGCGTTATGTCGGTGAGGCGGTTTGCGATGATTTTGGGCAACAGAGAAAAGGGCATAATGTCCTCCCGTGGTTCGTATAGTGATCGTAGAGCGGAGCAGTCTCCGCATTTCGGCCTATATTATATCACAGAAAGGAGGATTTGTCCATGGCGATTCGTCCGTTTCTTGCCATGACAGCGGCGGAAATCCGGGGAACGGAGACGCTTCCGCCGAAAACCGCATGGATGGCCTGTCATTTTTCCCCCTATTCCACAGGGCTTTCCAATCTGCCGAAGGCATTGCCCCCCGGCTCCATGGTGATTCTGGACGACATCACCCCCATCCATGGGCATGACGCCGAAGCCATCGCCGCCCAGCTGCGCCACCGGCTGGAAGAAATGGAATGCAGCGGTGTTCTGCTGGATTTTCAGCGGCCAGGGTATGAGGAATCGGGTCTCTTGGCGGGGCAGCTCTCCGAAGCCCTCCCCTGCCCCGTGGGCGTGTCCGCGCTTTACGGGCAGATGCTGAGCTGCCCGGTTTTTCTGCCGCCCGCACCGTTGGACGTAAGCCTTGCAAATTATCTTGCCCCATGGCAGGGACGGGAAATCTGGCTGGAGCTGGCGTTGGACGGCGAGACCATTACCCTGACACCCGCAGGAGCCACCACAGCTCCCCTGCCCCCGGCGGCGCAGCTTTCAGGCGGACACCGGGACAAAAAACTGCACTGCCACTACCGAATCCACACAGACGCGGACAGCGCCCGCTTCACCCTGTTCCGCACTCCGGAAGACTTGAACGCCCTGCTGACCGAGGGCGAAGCGCTGGGCATCACCCGCGCCGTCGGTCTATATCAGGAGCTGCACGGCATCCCCCAATTTCTGACCGCCCCGGAACAATCTTAACACAGCAATGCCCCCTCCCGACCGGGAGGGGGCATACTGCTATTTACGACACCCGAAACTCAACATCACCGTCCAGAATGACGGACGCAATTTCGTTCACGTCGATCATGCGGTTGAACATAAAGGTGACGTCACGGTCGGTGTGTCCTACCGCAAACATATGGTTGGCAACATTCTCGTCCACAATCACGTACTCCGTGCCGTCCTTGAAGGAAATCTTCACCCGTCCAATGCATCTTTCTGGATAGTCCTGCATTTCTCTGGTATCCACGCAGATGGCAATGGGCGAAACCTTGATATTCCCGTCCGCCAGGGTCAGATTGCTCATTTCTCCCAGCGCTTTTTCGGGGATCGTGATCTTCTCCGGGCAGTCAAACCGCCCATCCAGCCGCTCGTACACAAGTCTCTCATATCCGGTATCCACGATTTCCTCACGGGAAGCCCCAGACGCCACTTCCTCGTATTCGTCGCCCAGCGCCTGCTTCAGATGCTCTATCGCCTCGTCCTCGCTGAACTCCTGCTTGACCTGCTCCTTGGTCTGCTTCCACAGTTCCTTATAATCCGACAGACGGATCGGCGCCCACTGGGTGAAGCTCAGCACCAGATCGGTGCTTTCCGGGTTGTCCAGCCGGTAGTAATACGCCGCCGTCAGCTTGGTGTCCGTGGACTGATCGGGAATGATGTAGCTGTAGCCGTACTGATTGATGTCCAGGATTTCCCCCTCCGGGAAATAAATTTCACCGTTCTCCTGTAATGCATAGTCGGCAATGCCGTCGGGATTCTCCAAAGTGTAGGTCAGCACGCCGCATTTGGTCACCTGATCGTACATATTGGCGTCCACCGTCAGGGTGTAGCCCTCCCAGGAAATGCTCTGCCCCACGGGGCTGACCAGCGGCACCGCCTCGGACGCCGCCACGCTTTCGTCCACCGGCACCCGGTCGTAGGCCGGGATGTCGTAAACCTCCCCGGGCTTTTCGGGGTCTGTAAAATGCGTCACATCCTTGTGGTCATAGCCCGTTTTATCGCCGAATAGGCCGGATATCATGTCCTGTGGGCTGTCGAAAATCACAAAGCCCGCCACCGCGTAGGCCGTCACCGCCAATGCACTTACGATCAGCGCCGCCACCAGCAGATTCCGGAGAATCCGGGAAACGTTTCTTTTCTTCATTTGGGGTTCCTCCTGTTCCCTTTGACCGGAGGGTCTGGCCGCCGTCAGCTCACTGCGCGTCAGGCGGCTGGATTCCACCTCGCCGATGGCGAGAAACAGTTCTTCCGCTTTCATACCGTATAGCCCTCCTGTGTCAGATAGTTTTTGAGCTTCTGCCTGGTGCGGGAAAGGGTGCGCAGCACCGTAGCGGGCTTCATGCCGTACCGCTGGGCGATCACGCCGCTTTCCTCCACGAAGAAGTACCGCCGCAGGAAAATGTCCTGCTCTCGCGCCGGGAGGGTGTTCAGGAACGCCCGGATGGCCTTTGTCAGCTCCTTGGCATCCATGCTGTCTCCCACGCAGCCGGGCGCGGCAATGCAGTCGTCCAGCTCTTCCAGCACCAGTGTCATCTCCCCGCCGCCCCGCTTTTCGGCGTTCATGCTCCGCCAGCGGGAAAAGGCGAGGTTCCGGGTGATTTTGGCGAGGAACATTTTGAAGATGCCCGGACGCTTGGGCGGGATGGTGTTCCATGCTCTTAAATATGTATCGCTCACGGTTTCCTCCGCGTCCTGATCGCTGTGCAGGATGGAATTGGCGAGGGTGAAGCAATAGCCGCCGTATTTCCGGTCGGTTTCCGCCACCGCCTGTTCATCCCTGGCAAAATACAAGTCCAGGATCTGTTCATCATTCATACTGTTCCTCCTTGGGCGTCCCGGGTCCATTCCGGGGCGTTCCGCTTCTGTGAAAGGCCTTTCTACCCTATAAGACGCAAAGGATGGGCAATTCGGACAGAAAATAAAGAAAAGAGCCGCCTTGGCTCTCCCTCTGGGAAAGCTGTCACCGAAGGTGACTGAGAGGGTACCCTCTCCGGCTTCGCTTCGCTCAGCCACCTCTCCCGTAGGGAGAGGGGTTGTACCCACATGTTGGCAGGAGAAATGGAGCGTATCTGCACCGATACGCTCCATTCACTGTTCTGCGGGCATAATTTTTACTTTTGATATTCCAGAACCAATTTCAGCGCAGCTTCAATCGTCTGATTCCGCACCGCTTCCCGGTCGCCGGTGAAGTGATATTCCCGTGCATCGGAATGCGCCGCGTCCTGATAGCCGATGAAAACCGTTCCCACGTCGTGTCCGAATTCGTCCCCGCCGGGGCCGGCCAGGCCTGTGACCGCCACGGCCACGTCCGCCTTCAGCAGCGCCCGGACGCCGGAGGCCAGATACTCCGCCGTCGGGCGGGACACCGCGCCGTCACGTGCCAGTATTTCTCCCGGCGCGCCCAGAATGTTCTCCTTGACCCAGTTGGTATAGCAGATGACGCCGCCCTTGTAGACCTCGCTGCTGCCGGGAACCTGTGTCAGCGCCGCGCCAATACCGCCGCCGGTGAGGCTTTCGGCGGTGACCAGCGTCTTTCCCCGCAGCGCGTTCAGAACATCACAGCAAAGGCTCGTCATGATACGTCACCTTGATCTTTTCCACATTATCCAGTGCCCGGGCAATCAGCGCTTCCCTGTCCAGCTTCTTTTCCGCGTTCTCCACCTGCCCCAGGGTGGGCTTGGTCTTGGGATGCTTCGGCGTGAAGACGGTGCAGCAATCCTCATAAGGCAGGATCGACGTGTCCAGTGTCCCGATTTCCCGGGCAATGGAGATGATGTCCTTCTTGTCCATGCCGACCAAAGGCATGAAAATGGGGATGTCTACAACGGCGCCGGTGACGGTCATGGCTTCCATGGTCTGGGACGCAACCTGACCCAGGTTTTCGCCGGTGATCAACGCGCCGCAGCCGTCACCTTTGGCAATGCGCTGGGCAATTTCCATCATGAACCGGCGCATAATGAGAGTGAAAAATTCCTCGGGGCAGTTGTCCCGGATGGCTTCCTGAATCTCCGTGAAGGATACCACATTCACGGTCATCCGCCCGGAATACTTGGTCACCAGCCGGGCAAGCTCAATGACCTTATCCTTGGCCAGCTGAGAGGTATAGGGATAGGAGAAGAAGTGAACGGCCTCCACCTCCACGCCCCGCTTCGCCATCATATAGGCCGCCACGGGGGAATCGATGCCGCCGGAAAGCAGCACCATCGCCCGTCCGCCAACGCCGGTGGGCAGGCCGCCCGCACCCGGCTCGGCGGGGCCGTGGACGTAGGCGGACAAGTCCCGCACCTCCACATACACGGTGTACTCCGGGTGATGGACGTCCACCTCCACCCCCGGGTGGGCTTCCGCCAGCCGTCCGCCGATCTCCTGGGACAGCTGAATGGAGGTCAGGGGGAAGCGCTTGTCCGAGCGTTTGGACTCCACCTTGAAGGACTTGGCACAGTCCAGATCGTCCCCCAAGTAATTTTCGATGGCGGCAAAGATCGCGTCCAAATCCTTCTCGCAGGGGCGGCAGCGGCACAGGCTCACCACGCCGAAAATGGAGCGGCAGGCTTCCCACGCCCCATCCACGTCCGCTTCCTCGTCCATCGGCTCCACGTACACCGTGGATTGGAGAATATACACGTCAAAATTGCCGTACTTCTTCATGCGGCGGCGGACATTTTGCCGCAGTTTGTTCTCAAACTGTCGCTTATTCGCGCCCTTCAGGACGATCTCGCCCAGCTTTAGTAGAAAAATTTCCTTCATTTTCGTTCTCCTGTTTATCGGTTCCCCAAATTGACCGCCCGGTACTGAATGGCCTCGGCGATGTGCTGGGGTTGAATGTCTTCGCTTCCGTCCATGTCTGCTACGGTTCTGGCGACTCTTAGGATGCGGTCGTAGCTTCTCGCCGTTAAGCCCATGGTTTCAAACGCGCCCTTCATCAGCTCGGCGCATTCCTCGCTGAGTGTGCAATAACGGCGCATTTCCTCCGGCCCCATCCGGGCATTGCACATTCCGCCGGAGCCGAAGCGCCGGTTCTGAATGTCCCGGGCAGCGTTGACCCGCTGCTTTACCGACGCCGACGGCTCCGCCTCCGCCCGCTCCCGCAAATCCTCAAAATGGACGGAGGGAACCTCCACCACAATGTCAATTCTGTCCAGAAGCGGCCCGGAAATGCGGCTGCGGTAGTTGTCCACGTCCCGCTGGGAGCAGCGGCACCGCCCGGAGGGGTCGCCGTACCAGCCGCATTTGCAGGGGTTCATGGCGCATACCAGCATAAATTCCGACGGGTACGTCACCGCCCCGGAAACCCGGGAAATGGTGACCTTTCCGTCCTCCAACGGCTGGCGCATCAAGTCCAGTGTGTCCTTCCGGAATTCCGGCATTTCGTCCAGAAACAGCACGCCCTTGTGGGCGAGGGAAATCTCTCCCGGCCTTGGGTTGGAGCCACCCCCGGCAAGTCCGGCGTTGGACACCGTGTGGTGGGGCGAACGGAACGGCCGCTGGGTCACAAGGGGATTCTTGGGCGTCAGCATCCCCATAACAGAATAAATCTGACTGACCTCCAAAGACTCCTCCCAGGTCATATCCGGGAGAATGGAGGGCAGACGCTTGCTGAGCATACTTTTGCCGGAACCCGGCGGGCCAATGAGCAGCACATTGTGGCTGCCCGCCGCCGCGACCTCCAGCGCCCGTTTTACGTTTTCCTGCCCCAGCACGTCCTTGAAATCCGGCATGACGGTATCCTCCCGGGAGGGTACCCACAGCGGTTCTTCTTCCAGCGTCGTCTCCCCGTTCAGCCCCGCCGCCAGCTGCGCCACCGTATGGACGGGATACACCGCAGGCCCCCGGGCGAGTGTGGCCTCCGGGGCGTTCTCCGCCGGGACAAACAGCGCCTGAATGCCCTCCCGCTTGGCGGCAAGCGCCATAGGCAGCACGCCGGAAATGGGGCGGATGGTGCCGTCCAGGCTCAGTTCCCCAAGGAATGCGCTGGTGGATTTCGGCCGCCGGACGCTTCCGCAGGCCGCGAGAATACTTAACAAAATAGGAAGATCGTAATGCGTCCC
>CAKTKX010000067.1 GCA_934572365.1 uncultured Oscillospiraceae bacterium | reverse complement strand
GCGCTGCTCAATCTCTGACTGCATATGGCTGACACAGTTCAAAAGATGCATCACAGCATGTTTGCATCTATGGAACTATAAAAAATCGTGTTCACATTTTACCTTTGATTTTCAAACTAATCTCAGTCTATTTCTCTTGAATTTACCCTAAAAATCGCTTTAGATGCAACTTATTTCAAGTTGCATCTAAAGTGTTGAATAAACATGGAGGTACCGGCCAGATTTGAACTGGCGAATGAAGGTTTTGCAGACCTTTGCCTTACCACTTGGCCACGGTACCATATGAAATAAGGAACGCTGCGCGTTCCTTATCTTTTTCTGGAGCGGGCGACGAGGCTCGAACTCGCTACCTCCACCTTGGCAAGGTGGCGCTCTACCGGATGAGCTACGCCCGCATCTGGTGCCGACCGTCGGAATCGAATTGCTTCGATTCCTAGGTCAGTAGAATGGTGCCTCCGGTCGGAATCGAACCAACGACACGAGGATTTTCAGTCCTCTGCTCTACCTACTGAGCTACAGAGGCATATTGAGCAGAAATTTCTGCTCAACTGCACCAAAGATGCTTTTATTTGGCGACCCGGAACGGACTCGAACCGTCGACCTCCAGCGTGACAGGCTGGCGTGCTAACCGACTGCACCACCGGGCCAGATAAATGGTGGGAACAACAGGGCTCGAACCTGTGACCCCATGCTTGTAAGGCATGTGCTCTCCCAGCTGAGCTATGCTCCCAAACTGCGCCGCCTGCGGCTCTTCACCTCAGCGACGTGGTTCATTATACACAGAAACCCCTTTTTTGTCAAGCATTTTTTCCGTTTTTTTCTTTGGAATTTTGCTCGCGGGTAACTGGCGTTTCCCACCACTTTTTTCCTGGAAATCAAATCTTTTCCAGCAGTTTTTGGATATCCTCCGGCGTAAAGCTGTAAACCGCGTCGCAAAACTGGCATTCTACCGGGAAGGTCTTACCCTCTTGTCGGATCTCCTCCAGTTCCTTTCGCCCCAGGCTGATCAGGGCGCGCTCCACCCGCTCCCGGGTGCAGTAGCATTTGTACGTCACCTCGGTGGTTTCCAGAAACGCCACGCCAAGGCTTCCGCAAACCTGCCCCAGAATGTCCTCGGGGGTCATGCCCGCCTCCAGCATGGGCGTTACCGCCCCCGCCCGGGAGATTCCCTTTTCCAGAGCGTCGATCACCTCATCCGGCGCGCCGGGCAGCAGCTGCAGCAAATACCCGCCCGCCACCTTCACACTCCGGTCGCGGTCAACCAGTACCCCCAGAGCGCAGGCCGTGGGCGTCTGCTCGCTTTGGGCGAAGTAGGCGGTCACGTCGTCCCCGATCTCGCCGGAAATCAGCTGGGTCGAGCCGATATACGGCTCCTTCATTTGCAGGTCGCGGATGACCGTCAGCGTGCCGTCGGTGCCGACGGTCGCACCCACGTCCAGCTTTCCCGGATATTTCTCCACCAGCGGCACCCGCGGCTCGGTGACGCAGCCACGGACGTTGCCCACGGAATCGGACACCACGGTGATGGTGCCGATGGGGCCGCCCCCCCGCACCTGTAAGGTCATAGAGCCGTCCTCCACCTTCTGCATGTTGCCCATCATGGAGGCCGCCGTCAGGCAGCGTCCAAAGGCCGCAGTGGCGTTAGGCGTCGTCTTTTGAATCTCGGCACCCCGGCGCACAAGCTCCGTGGAGCGAATGGCTACGGCCTTCACAAAGCCGTCCGTGCTCATGCCCCGGACTAAGTAATCCTTCATTTTATCTTTCCCTTTCTCGCGCTGAAATATACTCTCTGTTCCCCTGCCCCGGGTGCTTCAAACCGGCGGTCGGCGTAGACCGCGATGTGGGTAAAGCCCGCCGCTTTCAGGTAGGATGTCAGCTGCTCCTGAGAGTAGGCGTACTCCCTGTGTTCCTCAAAGGAACGAACCCAGACTGCCCCCCGGCGCTGGAACAAATCCATGCCGTAGGAGCAGATATTGCTTTCTTCATCAAATTCTCCCCGCCAGACGCAGTAAACGTCGTCGTCCTCGTCCAGAAACACCTGGCCGTCCATGGCGCGGAGCTTTTCCGGGGTGTTCACGTCGAAAATGAACATTCCACCGGGGTTCAGCGCCTTCCAGACCCGCCGGATGGCCTCTTTGCAGTCCTCCGGATTTGTGATATAGTCCAGGCTGTCCAGGGCGCAGACGGCGAGGTCGACGCCTCTGGGAAGGCACAGCCTTTGCAGGCTCTGGCGGACGAAGCGGGGCGGGTTTGGCAGGTCTGCGCATTTCTGCTGGGCGGCGGTGAGCATTTCCTCGGACATGTCCACGCCAATGACGGAAAGTCCCTTCCCGGCAAGGATCGCCGACACCGAGCCGGTGCCGCAGGCCAGATCCACGGCCGTGCGGGGTTTCAATCCCTCTTTTTTCAGAATTTCCTCATAAAAGGCCACGATTGCGCCGTAGTCCACGTCGTTCGTCAGGCGGTCGTAGCTGGCCGCCAGCGCTTCATAGGCACCCATAACGTCCTCCTAATACATAAAACATCCCGTCCCGAAAGGGACGGGATGCGGTAATCTTATCAGCGCTTGAAAATGCTGAAAATCTCGTCGATGTCGCTCATGTCCGCCGGCTTGGTGGGCTGCTTGGAAGCGGCCACAGGGGTGTCGATGTCGTCGGGGACAAAGCTGGGCTTGTTGGATGCGGGCTTGGCCGCACCGGCATTGGGGGCGAAGCTCTCGGGCTTCATCTCGAAGCCGGTGGCAATTACGGTCACGCGCATTTCATCCTGGAATTCATCGGAAATGGTGGCGCCGAAGATGATGTTGGCATCGGGGTTGGCAGCCTCCTGCACGATTCCGGCGGCGGTCTCCACATCGTCCAGGGTCATCTCGTTGGAGCCGGTGACGTTCACCAGCACGCCGGTAGCGCCGTTGATGGAGGTCTCCAGCAGCGGGCTGGAAACGGCGGCGGTGGCGGCCTGCTCCGCCTTCTCCCTGCCGGAAGCGGTGCCGACGCCCATGTGGGCGCGTCCGGCGTTCTTCATGACGGCGGACACGTCGGCAAAGTCCAGATTGATGATGACGTTCTTGCAGAAGCCCACCAGCTCGGAAATGGAGGTCACGGCCTGCTTCAGCACGTCGTCGGCAATACCGAAGGCGTTGGCGAAGGTGATCTTCTGGTCGGTGACGTATTTCAGCCGGTCATTGGGAATGATGATCAGGGAGTCGACCTTGCCGCTGAGGTCGGTGATGCCCTGCTCGGCCTGGCGCATCCGGTTCGCCCCCTCAAACTTGAAGGGCTTGGTGACGACGCCGACCGTGAGGATACCAGCCTCGTGCGCCAGATCGGCCACGATGGGAGCCGCACCGGTGCCGGTGCCGCCGCCCATACCGGCGGTGATAAAGACCATGTCCGTGCCTTCCAGCGCCTTGGAGATGGCAGCCCGGGATTCCTCGGCGGACTTCTTGCCGATCTCCGGCTTGGAGCCTGCGCCCATGCCGCCGGTCAGCTTCTCGCCAATCTGGATCTTGTTCTTGCAGACGGATTTATTCAGATCCTGCTTATCGGTGTTGACCACGACGAAATCCACGCCGCCCACACCGGCATCGATCATGCGGTTGATAACATTGTTGCCGGCACCGCCGACGCCGATCACTTTGATTTTCACAACGCGATCCTGTATAGTTTCGGACATAATCTCTTCCTCCTATGTATCTTTCGCAGACACGGCGGAGCCGCTGCTGCCTGAATTTTGCATCTGTACTTTCCCATTCTATCCTGAAATCCCGATTTGGTCAATAGAAAATCTGGTCTTTCGGCAAATTATTTACAAAATAATAACATCATGCAAAGGGCGTATAGCCCACCTGATTCGGCCAGATGGTGAAGCTGACATCCAGGACGCCGCTCTGGTAGTCGCTCATCTGCAAAATGGCGTCGTTCATGCAGTCGATTTTGTAATCGAGACGGGACGTATCGCCCAGATTGACCTGATAGCGGGTGCCATACCAGAGGATGATGTCCTCGGTGCTGGTCACGTCCACGCTGGCGGCTTCGCCCACGATGTCGTTGCTTTCCAGCGCCTTGAAAATTTGCAGCGCGGCGGTGAGGCGCTGAGCGCCGGTGGTTGTCACCGGGATCAGCTCTCCCAGCTCGTTGGTCTCGCTGGGGGTCATCTCCGTGGCGATGCCCTTCTGGTTAACCGCGGGGGCCTCCAGGGTGACGCCCAGAAGCTGGGTAGCCGTGGCCGCTTTGGCGTTATTCGCCTGCTCCACGACTCGTCCGTCGGAGTCCATCATCCACCACTGTCCGTCGCTGGACTTGACGGCATAGACCACACTCTCTTCTTCGATCATAATATTGACCGTATCCGGCAATTTTATACCAATCCGCACGCCCTTGACATAGGGCAAATTTGCCATAATCTGGCTGGCGGCACGGATTTTGCTGAAGGTCAGGAGCTTGTCTCCCTCGGAAATTCCGGAGGCCTCCCGCACCGCCCAGGCGCTGTAGGTATCCGCGCCGGTGACCGTAATGGTCTCCACCTTGAAAAATACCGACAGTCCCATGACGATGGCCAACACCACCGCAGTCACCGTTATCAGCTGGACGATCAGCCGGTCGCGGTTGAAGGGCAGCGGCTGGGTATAGATCACGGCGGGGGTGGGCGTTTTGGGGCGGTTATTTTCGTTTTTTCTGGAAGGGCGCTTCTTCGGACGGTTTTTTGCGTTCTGGAACATCTCGGCCAGCATGGTCAGCGCCGATTTTTTCTTGGGTTTGCTGTTTCCGTAGGCACGCTTTCTGTTGGGGACATCGTCGTCCACAGGCTTGCGGCGGGGTGCGCTCCGCCTGGAATCGGTGGGCTGTTTTGCCCGCTGACGTGCGGCGGCTTCTCCTCCGGCTCTCTGCCGGGGCTGCGCTTCCCTTCTGTCCGGACGGTCAGACTTTTCCTGCCGGGTGGGGCGTCTCTGGGCGTCCTGTTCCGGTGTGCGGCGGGGGCGCTCCTGGGTGTTCTGCTCCGGCGCACGGCGGCGCTGTTCCGGGGCGTTTTGTTCTGCCGCACGGCGGGGGCGCTCCTGGGCGCTTTGTTCCGCTGCGCGGCGAGGACGCTCCTGAGCGCTTTGCTCCGCTGCGCGGCGGGGACGCTCCTGGGCATTCTGCTCTGCCGGACGGCGGCGCTGCTCCGGGGCGCTTTGTCCGGGGCGTTGGGAAGCGCGATTCTGCCCGCCTGTCTGCGGACGGCGCTTTCCGCCGTTTTCCCGGCTATCCTGTGTTGTATCCATACTGTTCCTCCTGGGTAAGGCGGGTTATCTTTGGCTGAGTTGCTCCACGATATCGCAGATCCGCTCTGCGGAATCCAGCCGAACCATCGTGTGCAGCTTCCGGGACATCTCCCTGCGGCGGTCTTCGTCCGCCAAAAGCGAACGGATCAGCTCATACAGCTTCTCGGGCGTGCAGTCCTTTTCCAGCACCACCATCGCGCCGCCCGCCGCTTCCAGCACCCGGGCGTTCTTTTCCTGATGGTTGTTCGTCACATTGGGCGAGGGGATCAGAATGCAGGGCGTGCCGGATGCGCCGATCTCATTGCAGGTGGCGCTACCCGCCCGGCCGATGACGATGTCCGCCGCCGCCATGACGATGGGCATGTCGTAAATATACTCCCGGATATCCAGCGCGGGGCAGTTCTTCCAGTCCACGCCGTTGTCCATGACACGCTTGGGCATCCACTCTTTGCCGAAGCTGCCGGTGGCGTGGATGTGGTGGAAGGGAAAGCCGTCGGCCTGCTCCAAAGCCATCATGTCCGCGATGGTCTCGTTCATGACCTTCGCGCCCTGACTGCCAAAGGCGGAGACGACCACGAAGCCGCTTAAGCCCAGCTCTTTTCTCGCTTCCTCTTTGGTGTCGAAAATGAACTCTCTGCGCACGGGCATCCCCACGACCTCCACCTTTTCCGGGTGCTTGTAGTGGCGGACGCTTTCCTCAAAAGCCACCAGCACCCGGCTGGCCTTGTTCGCCGCCAGACGGGTGGTGACGCCGGGGACGGCGTTGCTCTCATGGACGCAGGTAGGAATGCCCATGGACTGGGCGGCGTACAGCGCCGGGAAGCTGGCATAGCCGCCGGTGCCGATGACCACATCGGGCTTGAATTCCCGAAAAATCTTCTTGCACGCCTTCACGCCCTCCCGCACGCATTTTACCGCGTGGAGATTCTTCTTTATCGCGGCCAGGTTTTTCCCCCGGCTGAGGCCGGAACCTTCCAGACATTTCAGGTCATACCCTGCCTGGGGTACCAGCTTTTCCTCCATGTGGCCTTTTGCGCCGATAAAGAGGATGCTGCAGTCCGGGTGGCGTTCCCGCATCATATTGGCAACCGCGATGGCCGGGTTGATGTGTCCCGCCGTGCCGCCGCAGGTAAAAATCAGATTCATAGGTCAAGCCTCCTGTATTTTTCTCCGGTTTCGCCCTCTGGAAATGCCCAGAACAATGCCCATTTCCCCCAGATTCACCGCCAGCGCCGTGCCGCCATAGGAAAAGAATGGCAGCGCAATGCCGGTGGAGGGGAGCAAATTGGTGACCACGCACAGGTTCAGAATAGTCTGCACCGCAATCAGCGTCACCAGCCCCGCCGCAAGGACGGTGGAAAACCGGTCACGGGCGTTCAGCGCGATCCAGTAGCCCCGCAGGATGGTGACGGCGAACAGTGCAACGATCGCCATCGCCCCCACCAGTCCCAGCTCCTCGCAGATCACCGCAAAGATATAGTCGTTATATTGAAAAGGCAGATACAGATATTTCTGCCGGGACTTGCCGTAGCCCAGCCCGAACAGGCCGCCGGAGCCGATGGCGTACAGCGACTGCAAAATCTGGTATCCGGTGTCCCCCGGGTCAAGCTCCGGGTGGAGCCACGCGGTGACCCGGTCGCCGGCGTAGCCCATAAAGCTGATGTAGACGACCACGAACACGGCGGC
>CAKTKX010000066.1 GCA_934572365.1 uncultured Oscillospiraceae bacterium | reverse complement strand
CGGTAGACGTAGGTATCAATGGTCTGGGTCACGGAGAACAGCGCGCCGTTCTGCATGGGAACATTGTAGAACAGGCCGAAGTCAGAAGCGAAAATCTTGCCGACGTTCATGATGAACAGGATGGCAATCATCGTGCGCAGATGCGGGATCGTGACGTGGAGCACCTGCTGCCATTTGGTGGCGCCGTCGATGGCAGCGGCCTCATACTGGTTGGTGTCGATGCCGGTGATGGCCGCGAGGTACAGGACTGTGGAGTAGCCCACATTCTTCCAGAGGTTTGCAAACGTCAGGATGAACGGCCAGGGGCCGGGGGTCGTATACCAGGAGGTGCGGGCATGTCCCGCGGCTTCCTGCATGGCGGGGATCATACCGTACTGGGCATCCAGGAAGGCGTTGAGGAAGTAGCTGACCACGACCCAGCTCAGGAAGTAAGGGAAGAACATCATGGTCTGGTAAGCCTTCTTGAAGAACTTTCTGGTAATCTCGTTCATCATGATGGCGAAGGCCACCGGGATGACGACGCCCAGGATGATGAACACGATGTTGTAGGCCAGCGTGTTGCGGATCATGACCCAAGCGGAGTCGGTTTTGAACAGGAACTCGAAGTTCTTGAATCCCACCCACTTACTGTTGATCAGATTGCTGATAAAGGAGGGATTGCGGGGGTTGACCTTGTAATTTTTGAACGCCAGCACGATACCGCCCATAGGCAGGTAACGCAGCAGCAGCAGCCAGATCGCCACGGGAGCAACCATAGTCAGAAGCACCAAGGTTTTCTTGTTCTTCTCAAACCAGCTCGGGGACTTGACTCTTGGCTCCAGCCGTTCGGAGGTTTTTGTAGCCATTCGCTTTTCACCCATCTTTCATAGGATACACAGTTTTGCCGTTCCGGCAGTCGTTTCATTTATCTATATTTTACAGGCATAGCCTGGAATTGTCATGAGACGGCCTTGTTGTTTTTTGTTTTTGCTTGTGGGTTTCAACAATTCGGTACAAATAGAGAAAACGGCGTTCGACATTTTGCACAAATACGATCGCCGTCTATTGGTCATAATGACCTATCTCTATTTTCATTGTTTGGCAGCGCAGCTCAGCTCGACAAAAGTCATGCAGGCGCAATTGCCCGGGATGCCCCTATTTCAGCGTGTTGCGGTACTCGTTGGCGCTCATGCCCTCCTGTTTTTTGAAGGTTCTGGCAAAATGTGCCGTATCCGCGTAGCCAACCCGCTCGCCGATCTCGCCGATTTTCAGCCTGGGGTCAAGCAGCAGCTCCTTGGCCTTCTGGATGCGCACGGTGTTGAGAATATCGTAAAAGCTCTTGCCCGTGTGCCGGTTCAGCAGCTTAGACAGGTGCCACTGGGAAACATAGCAGCAGTCCGCCACCGCCTGGAGGGTCAGCTTTTCCGCGTAATGCTCCTCGATGTAGGCCATCGCCTGGTTGACAATGAAGCTTCCCGCGCCGTGCTGCTCCTCCTCCGGCTCTTCCTCGGGATGCCGCATCTGGGACTGGGCATCCAAGCGGGCGGTCATGGTCTCAAGCGCTTCCTTGATCTCGTCCATTTTGGAGGGCTTCAGCAAAAACCGGGTAACTCCCAAACGGATTGCCTGTTGGGCATAGGAAAAGTCCTGATAGCCGGTCAGCACCGTCACCTGCATGTCCGGGAACTCGCTGCGCAGTGCCGCCAGCATGGTCAAGCCGTCGGCGCCGGGCATCCGGATGTCGGTGAACAGAATGTGAGGCTGCAGTCTCCGGATCAGCGCCGCGCCTTCCTCGGCGCCGCTGGCCGTTCCCACGACCTCACAGCCGTAGTCCGCCCACTTGATGACCCGCCGCAGACCTTCCACAATGATATTTTCATCGTCAATGAGAACTACCCGATACATCGTATCCGCTCCTTTTTCTTTCTTCTGGGGCGCATCGAGTCCGCATGAATGCCCGGACAGAAGCCCATCACCCCGGAACTGTTCCCACAGTTCCGGGGTTTTTTACATGTAAAAAACTTATTCGTTTCTCTGGATAGCCAGGGCTACCGCTTTTTCGGCGGTCATCTGGCCGGTGACCACCTTCTGAATATTGGTAAAGAGGGTGCTCTTGGCCTCCGCGCTGATGGCGTCCTGCACCGCGAGGCTGACCCGGGTCAGCTGGGCGTTGGTTTCCGCCGCGGACTGCTCCAGACTGTTCAGGCCGACGGGGTTGGCGCCGTCGATCAGCGCCGTGACCTCGGTCTTGATAAAAGTGCTGAGGATCTCATTGGACGTGAGCATTTCCACGAACTGCACCGCCGCATCCCGTTTTTCCGGATCCTTCCAGGCCTTGCGGGTGATGAAATAGCCCATGGAGATGCCGCCGATGCCCTCGGTGGCCTTCCGCTCGCCCTTGCCCGGCACAAAACGCACCGCCATGTTCTCGATCTTATCGCCGTACAGCTCCCCCAGATGTCCCACCTGCCAGGAGCCGTCCACCAGGAACGCCGCCTTTCCGTTGCCGAAGAGGGAGACAGTCTCCTCATCGGTGGCCGTCAGGGTGTTGGGCGGAAAATAGCCCAGATCGTACAGTTCCTTGATGTCGTTCAGCGCCGCGACCCATTTTTGAGATACCGCGTCGTCCCGCAGGTTCCCGTTTTTGTCCAGCGTAGGAACCTCCAGATGGTTTTCCACCGTGCCGTTATTCATGACGGCAAACTCAAACAGATAGTGCGGCACCTCCACCAGAGAACAGGCGATGGGGATATAGCCGCTGCCTTTGATGGTCTCGCAGTCGGCAAGGAACTGCTCCCAGGTGTAATCCGCCCCCGGCACCGAAACGCCGCAGGCCTCCAGCACCGATTTATTGACAAAGAGATTTTCCCAATACCCGGCGGCGGGAACGGCGTAATGCTTCCCGTCCGCAGCCTGTGCCAGCATGGACTGCTTCATATTGGAAGCGTAATCGGGGTAAACCTCCCGGATGTCCTCAATGGAGATCACCCGCCCGGCGTTGATAATGGGGTCGGCGTCGGCGTTGGTGAAGAAAAACAGCACGTCCGGCTCGGAGCCAGTCTCGAAGTCCGCCAGCACCTTGGCCTTCCAGCCCTCGTTGGAGATGGCCGAACCGTCCTTCACCTTGTTCCCGGTGGCCGCTTCATAGGCGGCTACCGCCGCTTCAAAAACGCTCCGGCTGCCGTCGTCGCCGCCGTAGGAGGTGACGACTTCCAGCGTGACCGACTGCTTTGCCTGGGTAGGTACCGTCTGCTCCGGAGACGCAGACGGGGACGAAAAAGCACAGCCGCTCAATCCCAAGGCCAATGCCAGTAAAATGGCCAGTCTTCTTTTCATAGATCGGCATCCTCCCTTTTCTCTTTCATTGGGAAACTCTGATGAGATCGGCGACAGTCGAAGGCGATTCACTCAGAGGTTCCCACAGCAACTTACCCATACGGCTCATCTAAATTATACCGCTTTTAGGCAATTCTGTACAAGTCAATTTATTGTCTCTGCTTGGCTTTTTTGGGCTATCATTGTCATTTTTGTCTCTGCTTGTGCTTTTTTACTGTCCGGCGGGGATGGCGACCCGGGCGAGAACCGTTCCGGCTCTGGTTTGATCCAGGGTCAGCGTTCCCTCGTCGCCGTAAATCAGGTTCAGCCGCTGGCTGACGTTGCGCAGTCCCACCTGACCGCCGGCGGCTGCTCCTTGGCCGGTCTGTGACAGCAAAGACTGAATCTTCTGCTTGTCCTCCTGGGTCAGGACGCCGTCATGCTCCACCTCCAGCACCACCTTGTCCGCCTGCCGGTAGGCTCTGACCCACAGGTCGCCGCCCCGGTTGGCGGTGATGTCATGCTCCACCGCGTTCTCCACCAGGGGCTGCAGCACCAGCCGGGGGACTGGCAGCGCCAGAATGGACTCGTCGATATCCTTATGCACCCGGAAGCCTTCGCCCAGCCGCTCCCGGATGATGTACAGGTACGCATCCACGTACCCCAGCTCCTCGGAAAGAGGGATTTTCGTCCGGCCGTTCCGATCCAGCGCGGCCTTCAGCATGGTGGACAGGGACTCGATCATGGCGCTGACCCGCTCGTTGTCCGCCATTCTGGCTTCCCAGTTAATAATTTCCAAAGTATTATTCAGGAAATGGGGATTGATCTGAGATTGCAGCGCCTTGATGTTCGCCTGCTGGGTGGCCTGCTGCTCCAGATATGCCCGCTCAAACTGCCGCTGCAGCTCCGCCGACATGGCGTTGAACTGGTCAAACAGCTTTTCAAATTCCCGGTTGGGGGCTTTCTGACGGATCTCGTAGCCCCGTTCACCGCTTTTCACAAGCTGGTATGCCTGCCCCACCACCTCCATGGGGCGGGTGACATGGCGGTAAAACAGGGCAATGGTCACCAGAGACAAAGGAATGATCAGCAGCGCCACGCACCCGATCGCCCAGCGCATCCAGGGGTTTTCCCCGAAAATATCGTATTCTTCCCTGTCCGCAGAAAATCCGATGGTATGTCCCTGGGTCTTTGCCTGATAATGTACGTTTCCGGTCTCCTCCGCCGCCTCCGTCAGACTGCCGTCCGCGGCGATGGTGAAGCGGTAGCCGTCCAGGCTGTACTGCAAGTTCCCCACCCGGTTCACCGAGTCCAGGGGAAGGAACAGATTGCGGGGTTCCAACAGCATCACCACGCTGGCATAGGGGGTGAAGGTGCTGTCCAGAAGGTTCCGCGCCATGTACATCTGCCCGTCGATCAGCAGCAGACGGATGTCCGTGTCCGCATCCACCATTTCCTCTATGATCTGGGGTGCGCACTCGCGGCACTGCCGCAGAAGGCCGAAGCTGGTGGTGCCGTCGCTGAGGACGTAGGCGCTGGCATCCACGTTCCAGAAGTGGATAAACACCGCCTGGTAGATTTCCCCTCTGGTGAAGCCCTGGCTCAAATAGTCGGTGACGGTGCCGTACAGCCCGGCGCTGTCGCCGTTTTGCAGCCAGGTGCGGTAAGCGTCCCGCACGACGCCGTCGTAGGACACCGCCTTGGAATCGTCAATGGCGTCCTCGAAGCGCATCTGCACCAGCCGCAGAGCATTTGCGGCACTGCTGTCGATCTCCTGCTGCACGGACTGCCGGTAGTTCTCATTCAGCAGTACGCCCGCCAGCGCCACCACAATGAAAATTGGCACCAGCCAGCAGATCAGTATGGTCATCAGGAAGCCCGTTCTTAGCGACGTTTTTGATTTTTTCATGGCGTTCCCCCGCTCTTCGCATGTACTATACCACTCCGGAAACGAAAAAAGAAGCGTTTTTACGCGCTTTCCATCCTTTTTCGTGTTGGGGCAGGAAATTTCATTCCTGCCCCAACATATTTTCACTATTTTGCAGCCTTCAGCGCCTTGCGCTCGGCCTTGGTCTTGCAGAAGCGCTCCAGCTCCGGCACCAGAATAATGCAGATCACCGCCGCCGTGAAGCCCCCGTTATACAGGCAGAATCCGCCGTGAAGATTCGGCACGGAGGTGACCAGCAGGTAGTGCATCATGGCCGCCACCATGCCCCAGAACCAGCCGTACTTGCTGGTAATGGGACTCAGGCCGTTGGCAAAACACAGTCCCACGGCGATGGCCTGGGCATTGATTACAAAGGTGAAATTACCGCCCGCCACTCTGGACAGCCCTCCTGCCAGGAAGGACGCCAGCACGTACCCCAGCATGATCGGCCAGACGTTGCCCGGATGAGAACCGGAATTGCAGGTACACAGCATGCAGAAAATAATACCAAAGGTCACGCCGTTGAAAGACGCGCCGATGAGGTTGTAATAGGCCAGAATGAACAGGCCGAACACGCCCACGTTCATCAGGAACACCTCCGTTCCCATCTGAGAGGAAACGGAACCGACGTGCTCCGGAGCCGTGAGCAGCGCCCAGTACTGCTTCGGCTTGCAGCCCATGGCCAGCGCGAACACGACGCACAGCCCGAACAGGATGCCGCAGAACAGATTCACCGTCAGCCGGGACGCTACCAGCAGGGTATCCGCGCCGGGCGCGGCAGGCAGCTCAATGCCCATGGTCTTGAACAGCGTGGCGTTGAGGAAAAACGCAAACAGGCACACCGGCACGGCGGCAGAATACAGATCGAAGCCCTTATGCACCTTCGGGGAATGGGTCAGCCCCGCCGGGAGGAAGAAGCCGATGGCAATGCCCACAATCATCGCCACCACGAACCCGTACAGGTTGAAGCCCACCACATCGGGATAGGGATGGCGCACCAGCAGGTCGCTGATCAGCGGCGCAATGCCGGTGGAGAACAGCATGGCGTTGACGTTGGCGCCCAGCTTTTCCTTCTTCACCAGGCAGTAGAGCATAACGCCCAGCACCGTCGGCCAGATGTTCAGGACGTTGATACCCCAGGAGCAGAAGCCCAGGGTCAGCACGAAGGCTAGGGTGGAGACATTATTGGGCGTCGCGCCGCACAGGACATACAGCCCCAGGCAGCACAGACCCACCAGACCCATATTCAGGAACGTCGCGGCATAGCCGCCCACGGCAAAATAGTTGGTGGAAATTTTACCCGGCTGGCTCATGATCTGCCACAGGCCGGAAAACATGGTATTTCTATCCGGCATACACACCGCCGCGATCAGAAACGCCGCGGAAAAGAAGGCGAAAAACAGCTTTAGAAACGAGCCTTCCTCAAGATTTTTTATTTTTTTCATAAAGGCACCTCATATTCTCAGTCATGAATTGGAGGTGATGCGGCACATCCGCCACGTTCGGCAAAATGCGCCGATCACGTTTTTCGCGGTTCTTTACGATCTATAATCACAGTATACCATACCGCCCGCCGGATTGTCCATAGGCAAAAAAGGGCGACCCAGCTTGGAAACTGAATCGCCCAGACGGTCGGCTAGCTTTTCTCTGCGCTCCCATGCGGTAAACCGCGAACCCGTCAGTTACGCAGAGGCCAATATGGCGTTATCCTCTTTCGGCAGCCTCCACTACATGCTTCATCAGCACGGAGGTGGTCACGGAGCCGACGCCGCCGGGAACGGGCGTGATAGCCTCAACGATCGGCTCGACCTCGTCAAACTTGGCGTCGCCGGCGATGCCGCCCTTGCCGCCCTTGGCGTTGATCTT
>CAKTKX010000065.1 GCA_934572365.1 uncultured Oscillospiraceae bacterium | reverse complement strand
AACAGGAAGAACAGGCTCCCCCAGAAGCGCCCTGCGGGCAGGTTGTTGAACACGTTGGGCAGGGTCATGAAGATCAGCGCGGGGCCGCTCTTGACGTCCACGCCGTAGGAGAAGCAGGCGGGGAAGATGATCAGGCCGGAGCAGAACGCCACCAGCGTATCCAGTGCGCACACCCGGACGGATTCCCCCGCCAGAGCGTGATCCTTGTCGATGTAGCTGCCGAAAATCGCCATGGAGCCGATGCCGATGCTCAATGTGAAGAAGGACTGGTTCATGGCACCCACGATGACGTTGCCCACGCCCACGTCCCTCATGCGCCGGATATCGGGCAGCAGGTAGAATTTCAGTCCCTCGGAGCCGCCGGGGAGGAACAGGCTGTGTATGGCAAGCGCCACCATCAGGATGATCAGCGCCATCATCATCCACTTGGTCACCCGCTCCAGGCCCTTCTGAACGCCGATGGAGATGATGAGAAAGCCGGATACGACGATCAGACCCATGTAGACCGTCATGCGGCCGGGATTGGAAAGCATATTGCCGAAGGCGGATTCCACCGCGGTGACGTCAAGTCCCACGAAGCGGCCGGCGGCGGTGTCCACAAAATATTGCAGCATCCATCCGGAAACGGTGGTGTAGAACATCATCAGAATCACGTTGCCGACCAAACAGGCGTAGCCATGCCAGCGCCAATGGCTGCCGGGCTTCAATGTCTGATACATTTTCAGGGGGCTTTTCTGGGATGCGCGCCCCATGGCGAATTCCATGGTCAGTACCGGGACGCCTAGGATCAGCAGGAAAAGCAGGTAGATCACGACGAACGCGCCGCCGCCGTACTGTCCTGTCATCCACGGAAACTTCCATACGTTGCCGATGCCGATGGCGCATCCGGCGCTGAGGAGAATAAAGCCTAAGCGGCTTGCCAGGTGTTCTCTGTGCACGTTGATTCCTCCACATGTTCTTGTTTTTTATAAAAGGCACAGGCCGCGCGGCCTATGGATGCCACAGGGTTAGGGAAGCTCAGTCGAAAACTAGCCCAAAATATCCGGGGGCGTCCACGTCCGCCCTCAGCGGACGGAACATAGCGCCGGGAAGCGTCGTCCCCGGGGTGCGGAAACGGCCATGGGAAAACCCCAGCGCCCCCAGGATGCCCGGGGCGACGTCGGCGCTGCCCAGCAGCTCCATGCCGGTCAGGCTGTCCCCGTTGGGCGCGGCGGCCAGCAGGAAATCCTCCCCGGAGTAGAATGCGGCATAGCGTTCCAGATAGGAAAGGTTCGCGCCCTCCTGAATCACGCCCTCCGGAGGCAGATACTCCCGGCGAAGGGCGGCGAATTCTCCCCGGGAAACCGGGCGCAAAGCCACCGCTTCCCCGGCGTCACAGGCAAATTCCGACAGGGTGCAGCAGTCCCGAAAGCCCATGCGGCCGTACATTTCCCGAAGCCCCGAATCCTGGGGCATCAGCAGCGCCCCGTCATAGCCCCGCTCCGTCAGACAAGCAGCGGTGTCCGCCATCAACGTACGGCAAAGCCCCCGGTTCCGAAAATCCGGGTGAGTCGCCACGGCATAGAGATAAGCAAATTTCTGTCCCCGGAACTCTGCGTCAAACCAGTAAAGGGCGGCGGCGACATCGTCGCCCTCCGCCGCGCATCGACAGCGCCGGGGGGAGTAGCCGCCGGCAAAAAAGCCCGCAATAAATGCCTCCGAATCCCCAAAAGCCAACTGCCAGAGCATTCGCAGTTGGGGTTCCAGAGCGCCGGTGGGGTAGTCAATCTCCATGAAAATCCTCCGCAAGGTATGCCCAGAATTTTTCTACCATGTGGTGGGGGTTATAGGACAGCTTGGCCTTGCGAAGCCCTGCCAGACCTACGTCATCCTCTCGGTTCAGGTAGCGCAGATCGGGGTATTTGAGCCGCAGATACCGGGCAAATTCGCAGTTTATGGCGGCGTAAGCGCCCTCCACGTCCTCCCGGGCTTTTTCAAAATGAATGTCGAAGGTGTCCGACCACAGGCGGCTTCCCATGGTCAGGGCGAGAATTTCCCCGTCCTCCAGAAGCACGGCGCTTTCCATTTTCAGACCCTCATAATGCCGGAACGCCCGGGACATGGCGATGCTTTCCAGCATGTAATCCCCCGCCGGGTCTGCCTGCATCCGGGCGCGGTACCAGTCGCTGACCATATGCTGGGCAGCGGAAAAATTGTCGTGGGTCAGGGTTTGCAGCTCGAACCGGGGGTGCTCCGCCCGGAAGCGGTTGACGTGGTTCCGCTTTTTCTGGAATTTCCGTCCTTTCAGATCGGCTAAGTCGTCCACGGAATAGACGTAGTCGAAGCCGTCCCGGTCGGTGCGGTAGAGAAATGTTTCGGGGAACCAGCCTTGCAGCTCCGCCTGATCTGCCTGGGTCATGCTGACGATGCGGCACGGGATCCCCCGCTGTTTGGCGTCGAGAAGAATTTCTTCGATCACGGCGCGCCTGTCCCCGTCGCCGATGGGGTAGGGGTAGACGCTCCGGCCGTTAAAATGGGAGAAAAACGCCACGCACCCGTGGGTAAACGCCAGCTGCTGCCGCCCCCAGAGGTAGAGGTTGGCGAAGGAATATTCGCATCCTCTGGGCGGGCAGGCAAATAAAATGCGCTCATAGTCGTCCTTCTGGGACAACTGGGGGCGCTGAAAATCGAGCATGGTTACACTTCCTTTATTGAAAAGTATCATACCACAGTTTTCCCCAAAAAACAAGGATAGAAACGGTAAGTAAATTGGCATATTTCGCTTTTCACGCCGAACCGCAAATTCCGTCGCGTTCCTTTCTCCAAAGTGAGGTTTAACGTTTTTCATAAGGCTTTTGCGGGTTTTTGCGTAATTTATAGTAGAATTACGCACGATTTCTTTGTTGACAAACGAGACTGGAGACCCTATAATACGAAGTAGATAAAAGGCGGACTGTGCATCATGCAGTGCGTTACAATTTAACGCTGAAGGAGAAATCACAATGAAAAAGTTTGTATCCTTTGTTTTCGCGCTCATTCTGTGCCTGAGCATGGCTGTCACGGCTTCCGCCACGACCGTCAAGAGCAATCAGGGCGGCAACACCGGCGGTAAGCCCAACGCGCCCCGTACCGGCTCCGTTGCGGTGGCAGTCCTGTCCACCGTGGCCTGCACCGCGGGCGGCATCGGCGCCATCGCCTGCAAGAAGAGCAAAGAGTAATCCGAGTAACTGAAAAGGAACGAAATGGAGCGGTCTTGATCGCTCCATTCGCATTATAACGGATATGCAGAATAAGAAGAAGGTATATTTGATCATCAGCATCGTCAGCTTCTCCGTCGTGCTGATAGCGCTGGCCGCCATCGGCGGACTGCTCCTTGCCTACAAGCAGCAGAGCGACAACTACGAGCAGCTGGCAGCCGCGGCCAGAACCGCCGCACCCCCGTCCCCCACCACCCCGGTGACGGAGGCCGTTGAAGAAACCCAGCCCGCCGAGACGGAGCCGCCACTGCCCACCGTGGAAATTCCTATCAACTTTGACTACCTCAAGGGGGAAAACGAAGACATCATCGGCTGGATCGTGGTGGACGGCACGCTGATCGACTATCCCATCCTGTACGACACGACCTACAATTACTATTACCTGAACCACAACTACGAGGGAACGACCACCGGCTACGGCTCCATCTTCGTCCTGGGGGAGAACGCCGGGGACTTCACGGATTTCAACACCGTGGTCTACGGCCATAATATGCTGGACGGGCGGATGTTCGCCCAGCTCCACCGGTTCCGGGACAAGAATTTCTTCGATTCCCACGGCCGGATCATCGTCTACACGCCGGAGCGTCAGCTGACCTACCAGGTCTTCGCGGCCTACCGCCGGGACAATCTGGACATCATCGCAAACACGGATTTTTCCACCAAAGAGCTGATCAACGAGTACATCGAGAGCGTCTACGCCCAGACAGACCTGGCGCAGTTCAACCTGACGCCGGAGGTCACATCCTCGGACAGGATCATCACCCTATCCACCTGCATCGGAAATCCGGCCTACCGGTTCGTGGTACAGGGCGTGCTGGTGGAGGAAGCCCGCGCCGTGTTTACCGGCAATTTGGACGCAGACGGAGAATAAGCTTGCTATGAAGAAAAAAGGAAAATTTCTGAAAGAAGAACCCCCGAAAAGCGAAAAACCGAAAAAAAGCGCGAACCCCATGAAAGTGACCGCCATCGTCCTCAGCTCCCTGGCGGCGATTCTGGTGCTTACGGCCGTGGGCGTGGGGATTTTCGTGTGGTACTCCGGAAGCGTGCGGGGGTCGATGTTCGCCGCCCGGGGCAGCATTTCGGATTCGGTCGCCCAAAGTGTGACCGAGCCTACCGCCGCCGAGACCCGGGCGCGCATCGAAGCGGACTGGATCGACGACCAAGGCAACGCCTATAATTACCGGGACGACGTGATCTCCATTCTGTTCATGGGCATCGACTACATGGGCGATGAAACGCACTGGTACTACGCCACGGAGTCCAACGGCGGCAACGCTGACGTGATCGGTCTGGTCATCCTGGACACCAAGACCTTTGACTTTTCCATGCTGTACATCCCCCGGGACACTATGGCCGACGTGATCGCCATGGACGCGGACGGGCAGTACCTGGATACCGTCTACACCAACATTTCCGCCGCCCACAGCTACGGCGACGGAAAGGATTTGAGCTGCCGCCTAACCACCGACGCGGTGTCGAGACTTCTGTACGGCGCGCCGGTTGGCCGCTATGTGGCGCTGGATTATGACGCGCTGTACACGCTGAACGATATGATCGGCGGTCTGACCATCACCTTTGACGACGACTACACGGAAATTCACTCCACCTTCACCCGGGGCAATACGGTGACGCTGAACCGGTGGTACATGGACAAGTTCATCACCTACCGCAGTGAGACCGACCTGGAGGGCGCGTACAAGCGCGGTATGCGGAGCATGGCGGTGATGAAGGCGCTCTTTAACCAGTGCAAGGACGAGATCGTTGCCGACCCCGCCGTGGCGCTGGAATATTACAACGGTCTGAAAAGCTACATCACCACCGACCTGGACTTGACGGAGATCACGTATCTTGCCAGGAACATGGGGAAGATGTATTTCACCTCCGACACCATTGTGCGTCTCCCCGGCGAGACGGTGATGGGCGAGCGCTACGCAGAATTCTACCCGGACGAAACCTGGCTCCACGACTTCGTGGTAGAAAAGTTCTGCGTCCCGGCGGAATGACGGAAAATGGAACTGCCCTGCCGAATAGGCGGACTGCATTAGACAATTAACAGGCACGGTGGGATAATCTGCTGTGCCTGTTCCTGCATCATTTCGTTTGTCAAGTAGATTCAATGGCATACTTCTATACCGTGGGAGCATCTCTTGCCTCTCCCTATGGGAGAGGTGGCTGAGCGAAGCGAAGACGGAGAGGGGAAACAATGGCCATACCAAATGAATTTTCGTGGTGTGTGCGCATAAATTGATTTTACCGTTCAAAAAAGACGGCAAGACCCTCTCAGTCACCTACGGTGACAGCTCTCCCAAAGGGAGAGCCAAGAGCCTGTACCTCGGTACATAGCATATTGGCATGAAAAATGGAGCGTATCTGTACCGATACGCTCCATTCACTGTTTTACAACTAACCGTCAAAAGGCAGGAAGCTCGTTTATTTACCGCGGTTTTTCCTGCCTTGTCTTGCTTCCGTAGCCATAGCCGTAACCGTAGCCGCCATAACCGTACCCGTAACCACATCCGTAGCCGTATTCCTTGCTCCCGGAAAGCCCTTTGCGGACGTTGTTCAGGGCGCAGCCGATGATGGGCAGGCGGCTGTCGCTGAGACGCTGAGCGCCGTCCAGAATCTGGTCGCGGGATGCAAAATCCTGACGAATGGCCATCAGTCCCGCTTCGGCGGCCTCCGCAGCCTCGGCGGCGTCGGTCAGCAGAGAGCAGGGGGGCGTGTCCAGAATCACGTAGTCGTATTTGCCCCGGGCAGCCCAGATGAACGCCGTCAGCCGCTCCAGGGTGGGGGCATCGAAATAGTCCGCCTTGCCGCCGGCGTTCCCCACGACTACATACAGACCTTCCACATCCGTGGGCTGCGCCAGCGCTTCCACGTCCTCATCGGAACCCGTGAAATTTGTCAGATTCAGGCTTTCATCCAGAGGATGGCTCTGGGAGGACAGGGTTCTTGCCACGGAGGGATTGCGGAAGTCGCAGTCGATCAGCAGCACCTGCCGCCCCTTCTGGGCAAGGGACACCGCCAGATTCACGGAGACGGTGGTCTTGCCCTCCCCGGGGATGGCGCTGGAAACCAGCAGGATCTTCTGCCCGTTTTCCTTCATGGCCTTCTCCACCCGCAGACGGAGCAGACGGACGGATTCGGAGAAGCCGGACTCGCTCTTATACCGGTGGAGCAGGGGATAAGGCCGCTTCCGGGAAGTTTTCACCGCCGGGATCTGCCCCAGGCAGGGGGCGCTCAGGGTCCTGCGCAGCTCGTCCTCGTTGTGGACGGTGTTCTTCATCAGCACCAGAAACGCCAGGATCACGCACCACACCGCCGCGCCGATGATCGCGCCCCGGGTGATGTAGTACCGGTAATTGAACTCGGCGACAGGCTGGATGGGCAGACCGCTTTCGTCCAGCAGCACCAGCACCGTGGAGCCGACCACGAATTCCGCCACCTCCGGGTAGCAGGCGATCACGGCGTTGATCACGTCGTAGGCGCGCTGTGGGTCGGTGTCCCTGACCTTCAGCGTCAGGATGCTGGACTGCGCCGTGGCCGAGACGGACATGACCGGCACCTCGTCGATGCCCAGCTCGTCCATGACCCGCCTTTGCAGCAGACCGCTGGTGAGAATGGAGGGGAAGGTGTCTGCCATGACCTGCGCCGTTTTTTCGTTGTAGCTGCTGACGCTGGCATAAAGGGGATTGGCCACCCGAACCGTAAAGGAGGCGCTGGCCTCGTAGGTCGGCCGGTAGGCTCTGTACCGAAGGAAGGTCAGCCCGGCGGCGCATACCAGGATCAGCACCAGACCCAGCAGCCACATCCGCTTCGCCTGATGGAGAAAATCCTCCAGCAGTACGAAGGTATCCCGCCCCTGTTGTTCCGTTTTTTCGATTTCCATAGCAGCCTTCCTATTTCCCGGAGCCACCGGAACCGTAGTTGC
>CAKTKX010000064.1 GCA_934572365.1 uncultured Oscillospiraceae bacterium | reverse complement strand
TCATAGTCGATATCCCGGGGGTGGCGGATGGACTCCTTGACCACCTTCTGGGTGATTTCGTTAAAGGTCACCCGCTGCGCCTTCCCGTCGGGGAGGTTCAGCAGCTCTTTTAAGTGCCAGGAAATGGCCTCGCCCTCCCGGTCAGGGTCGGTTGCGAGGTAAACGGTCTTCGCCTTTTCCGCGTCGGTTTTCAGTTCCTTGATCAGGGATTCTTTGCCCCGGACGGGGATATAGTGAGGGGTGAAATCATGCTCTAAGTCCACGCCCATGGTGCTTTTCGGCAGATCCCGGAGATGCCCCATGCTGGCCTTGACGACATAGTCGTCTCCTAAATATTTGCCAATGGTCTTTGCCTTGGAGGGGGACTCCACGATCACCAGATTTTCAGGTTTACCCATGAATGAAAATTCTCCGTTTCGTAACTTCAAATTCGGGTCTATTTCCCGCTTAAGATAACGCGCTTGCCCGGCAGGCGCTTGATAATGCCTTTCAGTTCCAGCATGGTCAGGCTGGAAAGCAGCTTTCCGGTGGACAGGCCGGTTTCGGCGATCACATCGTCCACCAGCCGCTCGCCGCCGCTTAGGGCATCCACAATGGTCTGCTCCTCCGGCGACAGCTTCGGCCTGACCGAGCCTACGTCACTATAAGGCGCGGAAGGCGTCTTGTCAATGCCCTGAGGGGCTAAATCTTTTTTAAGATTCTCATTTTTCCGGGGAAGACGCAGTTTCTGCGCCACTTTCAGCAGCGGCTTTTCCGCTTCTGCGACCTTGCGCACCTCGTCCGGATAGGCCGTCTGGTGGGCGGGCGCGTCTTCCTTCCGAATCTTATCCGGAAACAGGGCTTCATATTCGCTCAGAACGTCCCAGCCGGAGGAAACCATGATCGCCCCGTCCCGCAGAAGCCGGTTGCTCCCCACAAAGGACGGCTGGTCGATGTTTCCCGGCACGGCAAACACGTCCCGCCCCTGCTCGGCGGCCAGACGGGCGGTGATCAGCGCGCCGCTTTTCTCCGGCGCCTCCACCACCAGAACGCCGCAGCTCAGGCCGCTGATGATCCGGTTCCGCTTGGGAAACGTCCATTTTGCCGGCGGCGTCCCCGGCGCGAACTCGCTGAGGATGCAGCCGTATTCCTCCGTGTCCCGGAACAGCGCCCGGTTGGAGAGCGGATAGACGATATCCGCGCCGCAGCCCAGCACGCCCACCGCAGGCGCGCCTGCGGTCAAGGCTCCGGACATCGCCATGCCGTCGATGCCGTAGGCCATCCCGGATACCACAATGCCGCCGCAGCGGGCGATCTGATAGCCCATGCGCTTAGCGGTGGTCAGGCCGTAGGCCGACGCCTTCCGGGTGCCGACCACGCCGATCACCGGGCTTCCGTCAAAATCCGGCAGCCGCCCCTTGTAATACAGCACAACGGGCGGGTCGGCAATGTTTTTCAGCCGCGCAGGATAGGCCGCATCCTGACAGGTCAGAATGTGGAGCTTTTCCCGGTCACAGGCTTCCAGAATTTCCTCCGCGGAGGTCAGATCTTTCTCCCGAAGGACAGCCTTTGCGTCCTCGCTGAGACCGATGGCGTCAAACGCCCCGTCGTCGGCGAAGAAAATGTCCTCAGGGTCACGAAAATGCTGCAACAGCGCCATTTTGTCCCGGTCGTTCAGCCCGGGGCGATGGGCAAACCATATCCAGTGTACCAGCATTTTCTCACCTGTTTCTCTCTATTTTACTGCTTCATCTGCCACATGACGATGGCCGCCGCCACCGCCGCGTTCAGGGACTCACACCGGGGGTTCATGGGGATAATCAGTTCTCCGTCGGCGCTTTCCAGAATTTCCCGGCGCACGCCCTGCCCCTCGCTGCCAATGACCACCGCCATACCGCGAAGGTCGGCATTCCGCAAATCCTTCGCCCGCCGGCTCAGCGCCGTCACCGCCACGGGAATTTGGGCTTCTGCACAGGCGGCCTTTACCTCCGCCCAGTCCGCTTTCACCGGCTGGGTTCTGAACACCGCGCCCATGCTGGCGCGTACCGTTTTGGGACTGTAGGGGTCGGCGCAGCCTTCCAGCAGCGTCACGGGAATGTCCAGCGCGTCCGCCGTGCGCAGAATGGTTCCCAAATTTCCCGGATCCTGAATGCCGTCCAGCAGCAGACAGCCGGGATGGGGCTCATACGCCTTCTTTTCCGGCAGGCGGCACAAAAACAAGGCGCCCTGGGGGCTTTCCATGGGGGAGATGGAAGCCATCACGTCCTCCGGCACCCGAAAAAGCCGCACCGATTCCGGCACGTCCGCGTGAACGCCGTCGGATAAGATCACCGTGTCCAGTCCCGGATACCAGCGGACGGCCTCTCCCAGAAGCTTGACCCCGTCGGCGGCGAACAGCCCTGCTTCCTCCCTGGCTTTCCGGGAGGAAAGCAGCTTTTTCACCTGCTGCAAAAGGGGATTTTTCCGGGAGGTGATCCTCTGCTCCGTCACAGCTTCTGCACCCTGCTGAGGGCGTAATTGTCCCCCAGAACCACCATCACGTCCCCCTCCTGAATCCGGTAATCCGCGGCGGGGGAAACGTTGGTCTTGTCCCCGTTTTCCACGGCGATGATGTTCACGCCCAGCTTTGCCCGGACGTTCAGCTCATTGATGCACTTGCCGATCCAGCTCTTGGGGGCGGGAACCTCCAGAATTCCGTAGTCCTGGGAAAGCTCGATGTAATCCAGCACATTGTGGGAATACATGCTTCTCGCCAGCCGCTGGGCGTGCTCCTGCTCCGGAATGACCACCCGGTCAGCCCCCAGCTTTTCCAGCACCAGGCGGTGGGTCTCGTCGTGGGCTTTGCACACGATGTAGGGCGCGCCCAGCTCTTTTAAGTTCATGGTGATCAGCACGGAGGCCGCAAGATCGTCGCCGATGGCAATGACCGCGCAGTCAAAATTCCGCACGCCCAGCGCCCGCAGGACTTCCTTGTCCCGGGCGTCGCCCACCACCGCGTGGGTGACGTCGTTGGCAAGCTGCTGCACAAGGTCGTTGTGTACGTCCATGGCCAGCACCTCCGCCCCCAGCGTACACAGCTGCCGCGCCAGAGAGCCGCCGAAACGGCCGAGACCGATGACAATGTAAGACTTCATATTCTTC
The DNA here is from genome assembly GCA_934572365.1 of uncultured Oscillospiraceae bacterium. Lineage (GTDB taxonomy): Bacteria > Bacillota > Clostridia > Oscillospirales > Oscillospiraceae > Faecousia. The sequence continues at coordinate 4,138 of CAKTKX010000064.1, read as the reverse complement.
TCCTTATCCGATCAGCAAATTGGTTTCCGCATAGCGGAACCGCTCCTCCGCCCGGTCTCCCGCCAGGAAGCCCAGGCTGATGGTCAGCACGCCGACCCGTCCGAAATACATATAAATAATGATCAGAATCTGCGCCGGGATACTTAAGGAAGCCGTACCGCCCGCGCTTAATCCCACGGTCGCCAACGCCGAAACCGCCTCATACACGGCGTCCGTAAAGCCCATGGGCGACGTGGCGCTGATGAAAATGCCGCCGAAAACGGCCAGTGCCAGCACGATAAAGGCAATGATCATGGCGTTCTGGGTCTGCTCGTCGGGGATCGTCCGCTTAAAGGCGCAGACCGTGCTTTTCCCTCTGGCTCTCGCCCAGAGGGTCAGCGCCAGCACCAGAAACGTCACGGTCTTGATGCCGCCGGCGGTGGAGCCGGAGGAGCCGCCGATGAACATCAGCACGCAGGAAAAGGCCTTGCCGCTTTCCGTAAGCTTTGCCTGATCAATCGCCGCAAACCCCGCGGTGCGCAGTGTCGCGGACTGGAAAAAGCCGTTGAGCAGCTTTTCGCCCACAGTCATGCCGCCCAGCGTCTCCGGGTTGTTCCATTCCAGCAGACAGGTTCCCGCCCAGCCGACGGCAAGCAGCGCCGCGGTCATCAGCAAAACCATTCTGGCATAGACGCTGAACTTGCCAAAAGAGCGCTTCTGAACGATGTTTTCCCAAACCAGAAAGCCCAGGCCGCCGATGATGATCAGCGCCGACAGCGTCAGAAGCACAACGGGGTCTGCGTTAAATTCTATCAGGCTCTTCCCGGGAGCAATGGCGCCGAAAATGTCAAAGCCCGCATTGCAGAACGCGGAAACAGAGTGAAAAACGCCCCAGCGCAGCGCTCTTGTAAATCCATACTCCGGCCAGAACCGAAGGGTCAGAATGATCGCCCCCGCAGCCTCCACGAAAAAGCTTCCGGTGAGCACCAGCTTTTGCAGCCGCACCACGCCCATGATGTCGCTTACGCTCAGGGACTGGGCGATCATCAGCCGCTGCTGGAGACCGATCCTCCTGCGCAGCAGAAAAATCAGCAGTGTCGCCACGGACATGAAGCCCAATCCACCGATTTGAATCAGGCACAGAATCACAGCCTGCCCGAAGCCGCTCCACTGGCTCCAGGTATCGTACAGCACCAGTCCCGTCACGCAGGTGGCGGAGGTGGCCGTAAACAGCGCCGGGCGCAGCCCGCAGGACACCCCGTCCCGGGACGCGGCCGGCAGGGTCAGCAGCAGCGCCCCCAGGAGAATGATTGCGGCAAACATCAGCGCAACCATCTGCGTGGTAGCAATGTGCCTGGGTCGGTGCTTCATCCAGAAGACCACCAGCTTTCCCCGCAGAGACATATTTGCGCTCCTTTCCGGCAGGCACACCCCGCCATCATATGTTTTCTCTATTATAGCAACTTTACATTCTTTTGCAAGTCTCAATTCATGGCAGCAGCCGCAAAATAGGCAATTTACATTTTCTCCCGGGTGTGCTATACTGGTCAAAAACTTGGAAAGGGGCAGATTTTATGAGTTATACAGAAAGCTGGTCGGGAAAGATCAACCGCAAGCTTCTAAAAAAGCTGCACATCATCGATGTCGCCGCCGGGCGGGAGAAGGCCGATCTGGTTCTGAAGAACGCCACCTACGTCAACGTGTTTTCCGGGGAGCTGGACACCTGCGACATTGCCGTAGCGGAGGGCCTGATCGTGGGTCTTGGCAGCTACGAGGGCCGCGAGGAAGCGGACATGACCGGAAAAATCGTCTGCCCCGGCTTCATTGACGCCCACATCCACCTGGAATCCAGTCTGGTGTCCCCTGCGGAATTTGCCCGGGCCGTCATCCCCCACGGCACCACCGCCGTCATCACCGATCCCCACGAAATCACCAATGTCATGGGAACCGACGGCATCGACTACATGCTCTGCGCCACGGAAGGGCTGCCCCTGGACACGCACTTCATGATTCCCTCCTGCGTCCCGGCGTCGGCGCTGGATGAAAGCGGCGCGAATCTGGACTACCGGGACATCGACAGCTTCTTTGACCACCCCCGGGTTCTGGGTCTTGCGGAAATGATGAATTTCCCCGGCATTATCTCCGCCGATTCCTCCACCGTCGCCAAGATCATCGCGTCTCAGGCGCATCACAAGAAGATTGACGGTCACGCCCCCGGCCTTTCCGGCACCGACCTGAACGCCTACATCGCCGCCGGCGTCTACTCCGACCATGAGTGCGCGGACATTGACGACGCCATGAAAAAATTGAAGCTGGGTCAGTTCATCATGATCCGGGAGGGCACCGCCGCCCGGAACTTAGAAGCCCTGATGCCCCTGATCAAATCCCAGAAATATTTCAGCCGCTGCATGTTCTGCACCGACGACAAGCACCCCAGCGATCTGCTGGAAAAGGGTCACATCGATTACATCTGCCGGGAAGCTGTCGCCATGGGCGCGGATCCCATCATGACCGTGCAGGTGGCCTGTCTCCACGCCGCCCGGTACTTCCTGCTGAATAACCGGGGCGCCATTGCCCCCGGATATCTGGCGGACTTCGCCATTGTGGAGGATCTGAAGGATTTCCACGTGGTGACGGTGTACAAGCGGGGCAAGCGGGTCTACCATGACGGCATCGTAGAGGACTTCCCCCTGCCCGAGATTCCGGAGCATCTGAACAAACGCGCCCACGACACCTTCCATCTGCCGGTGCTTTCTCCCGCGGACTTTGCCAACACCCGTCTGCGGGGCGTCATCGGCATGGTGCCGGGGCAGATCATCACCGAGGACGCAGGCTACGCCGCCGGTGTGGACGTGTCCAGGGACATTCTGAAAATGGCCGTTGTAGAGCGGCATAAAAATACCCGCCACATCGGCATCGGCTACCTCAAGGGCTACGGCCTGAAATCCGGCGCGGTGGCCACCTCCGTCGCCCACGACAGCCACAACATCATCTGCGTCGGCACAAATGACGAGGACATGGCCTTCGCCGTCAACCGCATCGCCCGGAACCGAGGCGGCATCGTGGTCGTGGAGAACGGGCAGGTGCTGGCCGAGCTTCCTCTGGAAATTGCCGGCATCATCAGCGGCAAGCCCCTGCGGGAGGTCAACACCCTTCTGGAAGACGCCAAGAAGGCCGCCCACGCTCTGGGCGTCGGCACGGACATCGACCCGTTCATGACGCTGTCCTTCATGAGCCTGCCCGTTATCCCCACCCTGCGCCTGACGACCCGGGGCGTGGTGGATGTGAACACCCAGCAGTACGTATGAGCGGCATAGACCTTTCTTTTGTTACCGGCAAGGAGAAGTTTAACTACCGGGTCTGCGCCATTATTGTTTCGGAGGGCAAGCTGCTTGCCATGCACGACGAACGTTCCCCCTACTATTACCTCCCCGGCGGAAGAGTGCAGATGGGGGAAACGGCGGAGGCTGCCGTGGTGCGGGAGGTTCAGGAGGAATTGGAGATCACTCCAAAAATTCTCCGTCCCCTGTGGCTGGATCAGGCATTTTTCACGGAGGACGTGGACGGCCTGCACTATCACGAGCTGTGCCTGTACTTCCTGATGGACGTTTCCCACACGGATTTGCTGTCCAAAGGCGAAAAGTTCACCCTGCGGGAATGGCACCACACCCACGAATTTGAGTGGCTGTCCTTTGACCGGCTGGAACAGGAATATTTCTATCCCTTATTCTTGAAAAAGGAGATTTTCCACCTGCCGGAAGCCCTCACTCTCCGCACGGAACTGGAATAGACGCAAAACACCCTGTCTGCCAAAAACAGACAGGGCGCTTTTCATTTTAGGTGGTTATTTCATCACCAGTTCGCCGTTTTCGGCGTCCACGGTGACGGTCTGACCCGGGGTAACGTCGCCCCGAAGCAGACGCTTGCTGAGCATGGTCTCCACCGTGTGCTGAACATACCGGCGCAGGGGACGGGCGCCGTACTGCGGGTCATAGGCCGCGTCCACAATGGCAGCCTTGGCCGCAGGCGTCAGCTCGCAGCGAATCTGCTGGTCTGCCAGACGGTCGTTGAGCTTGGCAATCTGCAGGTCGATGATCTTGGTCACATTCTCCTTGGTCAGGGGTTTGTAGAACACGATCTCGTCCAGACGGTTGAGGAA
>CAKTKX010000063.1 GCA_934572365.1 uncultured Oscillospiraceae bacterium | reverse complement strand
TCGTCGATGACGCGATAGAGCGCCGCTTTCACCGGCTGGGGTTCTTCTTCAACAGCAACGGGGTCGGGCGCGGGCTTCGGGAAGCTGCTGCGGGGCTTGGGCTGGGGAATGTCGAAGGTCGTTCCGGGGTCTAAGCGCTCGACGCTGCCGTCGGGAGACAGGCCGGAGGTGTCCGCAGCCCCCTCCTGAGCATCGATAAGGGTTCCCCCCTGATGCGATCCGCCCGCGCCGATGGCTGCACCTGCGCCGTCTTCACCGTCGGTTACGCCGCCGGCGGCTTTTACATTTGCGCTGCCGGAAATGGAGATGTTCGTCCCTTGTCCGACGATGCCGTTGCCGAGGCGACAGCCGCCGCCGATACCTGCGGCGCATGTGCCGCCTATGGCGATCACTTCGGCGTCGGAAATGGTGATGTTGTCACCGTTGGAGCCAATGCTGCCGCCGATACCCGCAGAGAAATTGCCGCCCACCGCCGCGACACGTCCGCCGGTGATTTTGATATTGCTGCCGCCGCCGGCGTTCGAACTCTGAGACCCGCCGCCGCCAATGCCTGCGCCGCCTATATTTCTGGGATTGTCTTCTTTCCCTACGGCTGTGACATTTCCGCCGGTGATGGTGATGTCGGAGGCACTGCAGTACCAGCCGCCACCGATGCCTGCGCCGCCGCCGTTGCCGGTGGCAAAAATATCGCCGCCGGTGATGGTGATATTGCCGACGTTGTAGTTACCGGATGCGAGACGGTCTTCACTGCCGATGCCCGCGCCGCCGTCGCCGCCGACGGCTACCAGCTGGCCGGAGCCGGATTCGGAGCCGATGGTCAGATTGCCGCCGTTGCCCTTTTCCACACCGGCGTGCAGGTTTCCGCTTTGCAGGGTGTTGTCCAGTTCAACGTTCAGGTTGACGTTGCCGCCGCCCTCGGTTCTCACCGCCGCGTCGCCTGCGCCATTCGGCCCTGCGCCGCCGGTGGTGTCGATGTTGGTGTCCTCAAGGGTCACATTGGCCGTCGCCCCTGTGTCCGCCTTGATGGTGACATTGTTGGTGGTGGAAGCGGAAGAATCCCGGTTCCGGATGACGGGGGCGGAATCCTCTTTGGTCACGCCGCCCTGGCTGACGTTCTGGCCGCTTTCCGTTGCGGAGACGGTGATGCTGCCGTCCTCCAAGTACCAGGTATCCGCCATCGCGACGGTGGGCAGAAAGACCGCGATCAGTGCCAGAGAGACGAGCCGGGTCAAAAGTTTTCGGATGTTCATAGCGTTGCCTCCTTACAGTGGGAAGGTTTCGTGGTGTACAAACCAATCATAACATGAATTGGAAGAAAATGCAAGGGGATAAACGGATTTATTTCGGAAGCATCTGCCGGTTTCCCTGTTGCAAAGGGTTCCCGTTTGTGATAAGATAGCTATGACTATATGCTGGAGGGGAACCATGGACGACGCGACTTTGAGAAATCAGATCGGCTCCAATATTGCCGCGTACCGCAAGCAGGCGGGGCTGACCCAGGCGGGTCTGGCGGAAAAACTGAATTATTCCGACAAGGCCGTCTCCAAATGGGAGCGGGGAGAATCCGTGCCGGATGTGATGACGCTGGTGCAGCTGGCGGAGCTGTTCCAGATACCCGTGGGGGAGCTGCTGGCCGACCCCAACGCCCTGCCGGGAAACCCCGGCACCCTGGAAAAAGCCATGACCCAGGTGTCTGAAAAGGCGCTGAAGCGCAAGGCCAACAAGAATGTGATTCTGGCGCTGTCGTCCACGCTGGTGTGGTTCATTGCGCTGCTGGTATTTGTCATCATGTCCTCGTTCAAGGCCGTGGAGCGCTACAGCTGGCTGGCATTTTTCTACGCCGTGCCGATCAACGCCATCGTGATGCTGAGTTTGCTGTCCGCGTGGCACGATTTCCGGAAAAACCGGCTGCTGATCTCCGCCATCGTGTGGGGATTTCTGATCGCCATTCATGTTTCCGGGCTGCTGATCTTCCGGTATAATTTCTGGAAAATCTACCTTCTGGGCATTCCGGGGCAGATCGCCATTTTCCTGTGGTTCCGGATGTTCCGGCCGGTGAGTGAGAAAAGCGAGGATAAGGACAATGGATAAAACAGAGCTGCGCCGGGAAATTCGGGAGAAAAAACGGGCGATGACGTTGGAGGAGATCGAGCGGCGGAGCCGGGAGCTGGGCCGCAAGTTTGCCGCGACGGAAGCCTACCGCAGGGCGAAGACCATCTACGGCTACATGCCCTACAATCAGGAGGTGCGCACCGTCCCCATGCTGGAGCAGGCGCTTCGGGACGGGAAAAAGGTGGCCGTACCCAAGTGCTACGGCGACGAAATGAAGTTCATCTACTTAGACGACCTGTCCAGGGTGGCGAAGGGCTACGCCGGGATTCCGGAGCCTATCGCGGACGAGCCGGTTGCCCATGACGAGACGGCGCTGGTGCTGATGCCCGGTCTGGCCTTCGACCCCCAGGGACACCGCATCGGCTACGGCGGCGGGTTTTACGATAAGTTCCTGTCCCGGGAACCGAACCACCCCACGCTGGCGCTGTGCTATGATTTTCAGATGCTGCCCCATCTGGACACCGAGGAACATGATATTCCCGCGGATACGGTGCTTTGGGCATAGGCGCATAGATACAAGGAGAGAAAGATATGCAGTTTGTCATTGTTTTGCTGATCGCCGCCGCCGTGTTCGGCGTGTGCTATCTGGTGGATAGAGGATTTACCAAAATGTTCCGGGGCAAGGCGCAGCACCGTTCCGGCATGGCCGTCCGGGCAAACAAGCGCTTCGGCGTGTTCGGCGTGGTGCTGACGGTACTGGGCGTCTTTGCGTTCTGCATCGGCATCGGCGACGGGCCGGTGCTGATCGTGGGCGGCCTGATCGTGCTGGCTATGGGCGTATTTCTGGCGGTGTATTACCTGAGCTTCGGCATTTTTTACGACGGGGAAAGCTTCCTCATGTCCCAGTTCGGGAAGAAGGATACCGAGCATCGGTACGGGGAAATTGTGGGACAGAAGCTGTACGTGGTGCAGGGCGGCAGCGTCGTGGCGGAGCTGTACCTGAAGGACGGCTCCACTGTCAGTCTGCAATCCACCATGGACGGCGTGTATCCCTTCCTGGACACCGCCTTTGCCGGTTGGTGCCTACAGACGGGGCGCGACCCTGAGAGCTGCGACTTCCACGACCCCAGCAAGAGCTTGTGGTTCCCGCCGGTGGAGGAAAGCTGATGGCGCACATTCCCAGCGGAACGACCCGGGAGCTGGAGCTGGTCACCTTCCGGCAGGCGCTGGAGGCCGCCGACACCCCCAGCGACGAATACGATATCAAAAAATGGATCTACGCCCCCAATTTTTATTCGGAATACCGGTACATATTGGGTACCCGGGGGCAAAAGCCTCTGATCTGCATCGGCATCAACCCTTCCACGGCCAAGCCCGACGCGCTGGACAATACCTTAAAATCCGTGGAGCGCATTGCCTTGGGGAATGGGTTTGACAGCTTTATCATGTTCAACGTCTACGCCCAGCGGGCGACCTCTCCCGACGATATGGAGAAGGTCTGCAACCCGCTGCTCCACGCGGAAAACCTGAAAGCGTTCCGGTATGTGCTGTCTCTTTCAGAGCATCCGGTGGTGTGGGCGGCATGGGGCGCGATTATTGAAAAGCGGAAGTACCTGCCCGACTGTCTGCGGGATATGCTGCTGGCGGGGGAGGAGTACGGGGCCGAGTGGTGCTGCGCTGGGGCCATTTCCCGGAAGGGACACCCCCATCATCCGCTGTATCTGCGGAAGGATGAGAAGCTTAGGCCTTTCGACGTGAAAGCGTATTTGGAACAATTATAAAAATGGGGTCGGTGGCTTCACCGACCCTTGCAGTGTTTGGAATACGGAGGATTTTTTATGAAATTGCTGATTGCGTCCGACATTCACGGCAGCGCCTTCTGGTGCCGCCGCCTTTGTGACCTGATAGAGACGGAACATCCGGACAGGCTGATTCTGCTGGGGGATTTGCTGTACCACGGCCCCCGGAATGATCTGCCCCGGGATTACGCGCCGAAACAGGTGATCCCCATGCTGAGCCGGTACCGGGAAGACATCATCGCGGTGCGGGGCAACTGCGAGGCGGAGGTCGACCAGATGGTTCTGCCCTTTCCCTGTATGGCGGAGTTTTCCCAGCTGCTTCTGGACGGGAAAACCTTCTATCTGACCCATGGCCATCACCATAACCCGGATAACCTTCCGCCCTTACCGGAGGGCAGCGTGTTTCTCTTCGGACACACCCATGTGAAGATGGACGAAGTGCGCGGCGGCATCCGCTGTCTGAACCCCGGCAGCGTCTCCATCCCCAAGGACGGGAGCCACAGCTGTCTGATTTATGAAAACAGAGAATTTTCTTTTCGGATTTTGGAGGGTTGACCGTGGATTCGACAGAATGCGAAACCTGCTGGTATTATGATTATGATGAGGAGTACGACGAATACTACTGCATGATGGATTTGGACGAGGACGAGGTTTACCGCATCGCCAATTCCCCCTCCCGGCACTGCCCCTTTTACCGGCAGGGCGACGACTACACCCTTGCAAGGAGACAATAGATGAAACGATGGTATCCCGCGCTGATCCTGCTGTGCCTGCTGCTGGCGGGCTGCTCCGGGAAGGGAGAGGAGACGACGTTCCCCGCCCAGACGGAGGCCGTTCCCGTGGAAGCGGCGCTCCCTGCCGGGCTGCATGACCCGAACGACCCGCTGGAAGCGCGCTACGATGGCGCGCTACGGGCGTATCCCCTGAGCATTCCGGGGGTGGCCGGGCTGAAAGCCATGGGCGGCGACCTGCTGGTTTTCTCCGATACAGAGGCTAGCACCGTTATCACCCGGCTTTCCGGGGAGGAACTGTACATAGCGGCCACCGTCCGGCTGGACTTTGGTCTTTCCCTGGATGACCCGTCCCTACAGGTCACGGAAAGCGGCCTGAGCTACTTTGACCCGGTGAACCGGCAGACGGTGGTGCTGGACGCTTCCCTGCGGGAGATCACCCACATTCCAGCGCCGGAGGACTTGGAGGGGACGCCCCTGCTGTCCCGCGACCGGGAGACTCTGTACTATTGCACCAAAGCGGGCATCCGTGCCTGGAATCTGGAAACGGGCATCCGCCGGGTCATCAAGGAGGCCGGGTTCGCGCAGCAGAGCGTGACCGGGCTGCACCTGAACGACACCGTCCTGCAATGCCGGGCGGCGGACAGCGAGGGCAATGCCAGTACGCTGCTGCTCTCCACGGAAAACGGACGGATATTGTATGAGGGGACGCAGGAGCTGACGATGCAGTCCTGCGGCGACAGCTATTTTCTTTCCTTCCCCACGGGCTGCACCCGGGCGCTGCTGTTCGGGCAGGCGGGGGAGGAATCTCCCCTGGCGCTGACCCCGGCAGAGCTGAGCGGGGAGGATTTCTTCCTGGAGACCTTCGCCGACGCGGTGACGGCAAGCGTGGCGTCGGATACGGAGATTAAGTTGGACTATTACGATCTGGAAACCGGCTGCCGCCGCTGCTCCGCGACCCTCCCGTTCCCCGGGCTACCATTGACGGTGGAGGAAACCGCCGACGGCTGGGTGTATTTCCTCCTTTCTAACAACGACGGCCGGCCGATTGTTTACCGCTGGGACACGACCTCGCCGGAATTCGCCGTTTCCGACACGGAAATCTACACCGGCCCCTATTATTCCAGCCAGGAGCCGGACTATCACGGGCTGGTGTGGTGTGAGTATTACGCAAGAACCGTCGGCGATACCTACGGCGTGGAGGTGCTATTGTGGGAGGACGCCGACCTGGTGCAGCCCTGGGACTACAATTTTGAGATTGAATACCTGGTACCCGTCCTCAAGCGGGAGCTGGACTGGCTGAACGAGCGCCTTGCCAAGTTCCCGGAGGGGATGCTGGAAGCCGCGGTCTCCCATTTTTCCTCCCTGAAAATCTGCCTGGTGCGGGAGATCACCGGCAGCGCCGAATCCGGCAGTGTGAGCAGCGCGAACGGCATTCAGTTCATGAACGGAACGGACGCCTACATCGTTCTGGCGGCGGGGGACACCTCGGAAAAGGCGCTGTACCATGAGCTATACCACGTGATGGAGACCCACATCCTGGGCAACAGCATCGCCCTCGACCAGTGGGCAAAGCTGAATCCCGTGGACTTCGACTACGACTACGATTATCTCGCCAACGCCCAGCGGGACGGCAGCGAGTTCTTGCAGCCGGACACCCGCAGCTTTGTGGACACCTATTCCATGAGCTATCCCAAAGAAGACCGGGCGCGGATTTTTGAGTATGCCATGACGGCGGGAAACGAGTCGCTGTTTGCGGCCTCGCCCCTGCAATACAAGCTGAAAATGCTGTGCCAGGGGATACGGGAGGCTTTCGGCCTGAAAAAGTCCCCGGAAAACTTCCTGTGGGAGCAGTACCTGAACCAGTCCATGGCCTATACGGGAAAATAACAAAAGCGCTGTCATTCGGAACCATTGAGTTCCAAGTGACAGCGCTTTTTAATTTGCCGCTATGTAGAATGCGATCAGTCCTCGGGGAACAGCTTTTCCCGGCAGTAGCGGATGATGGCCTTTCGGGTGATCAGGCCGATGAACGCGTCCTTGTCGTCCACCACGGGAACAAAGTTTTGATTGGACGCCCGCTCTACCAACTCGTGCATGGAGGTGGTGACCCGGACGGGGACATTGTCCTTCCGGCGGGCGATCTCCATGACCCGGCGGGCTTCTGCCTGACGCATATCCATGTAGCACATGTTCTTCATGGCCCACAGCAGGTCGCCCTCGGTCAGGGTCCCCCGGTATTCGCCCCGGTGGTTGAGAATGGGAATCGCGGCGTAGCCTGCGGATTCCATCTTTTCCAGGGCTTGCCGGATGGTATAGTCATCGTACAAATATGCACACATCGCCTTTGGTGTCAGAAAAAACAGAATATTATTCATGGGGTTCTCCTTTTCGGCGCGGCTGATTGGGAGGATGCCTTACTGCCGCCTTATACATTATAGCATAAACGAAACGGAAAAGTATGAAATTTTCTTGTTAATTTGCGACCTGCCATCCAAAAAATCACGATCGTTTTTGTACACAATGCCAGTGCTACTTTCCAAAGTGGAAATCCGAAAAATCGAAGGTCGCAAAATAGTCCTCCGGCGTCTCGGCGCGGCGGATGAGCTGGAAGCTGCCGTCCTCTTTCAGTAGAACCTCCGCGGAGCGAAGCTTGCCGTTGTAATTGTAGCCCATGGAGAAGCCGTGGGCGCCGGTGTCGTGGATGGCCACAATGTCGCCGATCTGAATTTCCGGCAGGCTGCGCTCAATGGCGAATTTGTCATTGTTCTCGCACAGGCCGCCGGTGACGTCGTAGACGTGATCCAGAATGGCGTCCTCCTTGCCCAGCACCGTGATATGGTGATAAGCGCCGTACATGGCCGGACGCATCAGGTTGGCGGCGCAGGCATCCAGACCCACGTATTCCCGGTAGATGTGCTTTTCGTGAATGACGGTGGAGATCAGGTGGCCGTAGGGCGCCAGCAT
>CAKTKX010000062.1 GCA_934572365.1 uncultured Oscillospiraceae bacterium | reverse complement strand
CGCTTGGCAAACAGGGGCAGCGTGCAGCCGACGAACTTGGCCAGAATCACCGTCACGCAAAGCGTCAGGCACACCACGCCGTTGACCAGCAGACTGATGCTTTCGTTGCCCATCAGCAGCCGGTCGACCAGCAGAATTTTCAGGAAGCAGGCTGCGGCCAGCGCCGCGCCGCAGAGTACCGCCGTGCGGGCTTCCTTCCACATCACCCGGAACAGGTCGGAAAAATGCAGCTCGTCCAGGCTCAGGGCGCGGATAACGGTCACGGAGGACTGAGAGCCGCAGTTACCGCCGGTATCCATCAGCATGGGGATAAAGGCGGTCAGCACCGGGAGCAAACTCAGCGCGCTCTCAAATGAGGTAATAATCATCCCCGTAAAGGTAGCGGAGACCATCAGAAGCATCAGCCAGGGAATCCGGTGCTTGAACAGATCGAAGGGCGTACTCTTGAGGTAGGTCTTCTCCGAAGGGGTCATAGCGGCCATGATCTCCATGTCCTCGGTAGCCGCGTCCTGCATGACGTCCATGGCGTCGTCGAAGGTGACGATACCCACCATCCGGTTCTCCCCGTCCACCACAGGCAGGGCGATGAAGTTATACTTGGAAAGGGTCGCCGCCACTTCTTCCTGATCGGTCTGGGTGGTGACCGAAATCAGGTTCGTTTCCATGATGTCTTCGATCTTGGTCTCGTCGTCCGTGGCCAGCAGAAGATCCTTCACTGTCACAAGACCGATCAGCGTCCTGTCCTTTTCCGTGACGTAGCAGGTGTAAATGGTCTCCTTATCCACGCCCTGACGGCGGATGCGGAGGATGGCCTCCTCCACGGTCATGTGAGGGCGCAGGGAGACGTATTCCGTGGTCATGATGGAACCGGCGGAATCCTCGGGGTAACGTAAAATCTGGTTGATGGAGCTGCGCATTTCCGGGTCGGCGTGCTTCAAAATACGCTGCACCACATTTGCGGGCATTTCCTCGACGATATCCGCCGCATCGTCCACGTACAGTTCGTCCAGAACTTCTTTCAGCTCGTTGTCGGAGAAGCCCCGGATGAGAAGCTCCTTGGCATCCGGCTCCATTTCGACAAAGGTCTCCGCCGCCTGTTCCTTGGGAAGCAAACGGAACATGAGGGGAATCTGCTTTTCGTCCAGCCCGTCAAAAAGTCCGGCGACATCCATCGGATTCATGGTCGTAAGGATATCCCGGAGAGTAGCATACTTTTTCTCCTCCAGCATTTGCAAGAGGGCTTTTTCCACAATTTCAAAACGCTCTGCCATATCGTAATTCCTCCTATTCATTTTGGAAGGAAAGCTCAGATTCAATCGGCGAGCGCTGACAGCGAGAGATTTTTTTCCTGGACGAAGGTTTGGGAAGCGGAGGAATACTTTGTGTATTTCCCGCTTTTCAAACCGCTCGGTCAGGGAAAAAGATCCGCTGTTCAGCCGAAGGCGATTGATTCGGAGTTTTCCAAGATGAAGAGGCAATTTACGCAGACTTAAGATTACAGACTCACCCGGACGGCAAGCCGCACTCTACTTCGTCCAGGTATATTGCCGTTGCCGCCAGCGTCCAAGAGAATCCCTCCTTTTGAAATCACACTTTTCTCTATTCTACCCACCTTTGGCCGAAATGTCAACCTTGACGGGACGAAGTTGGGATAGTAAAATAGAAATATCTTGGTTTTTATACGAGTTTTTAATAAAACGCTTAAAAGCGTTTTATTAGGCCGCAGGATTGCGGCCAGCGGCCACTGCCGCTAAAAAACGAAGTCAATACATTTCTTACCGCCGACCAGGCGGTCTGCCGTGAAACGGTTTAAATAAAATGGTGAAATCATTTTATTAAGAAATAGTATTATCCTCCGCCGGCCGCTCCGGCGGAAAAACGGGAGGAATGCCCATGCTCCGAATCGCCGCCGAGGCGGACGTAAGTGCCATGCTTGCCATTTACCGGCCTTATGTCCTGACCTCCACCGCCACCTTTGAATACGACCCGCCAAGCGAGGAAGAATTCTTGTGCCGCTACCGCGCCATCACCGCCCAGTTCCCCTGGCTCCTCTGGGATGAGGACGGGCAGATTCTCGGCTACGCCTATGCAAGCCTGCCCTTTACCCGGGCGGCCTATGCCTGGTGCGCCGAACCCACCATTTATCTCACTCCCCAGACTCGGGGGAAGGGTATCGGAAAGGCGCTGTATGACACGCTGGAAGCGATCCTCGACGCCCAGGGCTACTACCTTCTTTATTCCCTCGTCTGCGGGGAAAACGAGAACTCCATGCGCTTCCACGAAAAGCGCGGCTACCGTACCGTCGCCCATTTTCCGGCCTGCGGTTTCAAGTTTGGCCGGTGGCTCGACCTGAACTGGATGGAAAAGCGGCTGAAGGGCGATGATTCCCCCGGCGGCAACCCCGTCCCATGGCAGGCCGTTATGCAAAATGCAGAATTCCTCCGCCAATATTTAGATAATTTTTCCCTTTTCTAATCAGGGAAAATATGATATTTTATTATTGTGGATAAATGTCCCCACAACCATGCGTGGAAAACCGAGAGAGGCACTAAAACGGGAGATTCTTAAAAATCTACATAAGGAGCTGTGACCATGTATTTTCAGAAAAAGCGCGTAATCGCGATGCTGCTTGCCGGCGGCCAGGGCAGCCGGCTTAAGGTTCTGACGGAGAAAACCGCCAAGCCTGCCGTTCCCTTCGGCGGCAAATACCGTATCATTGATTTTCCTTTGAGCAACTGTGTCAACTCCGGCATCGACACCGTGGGTATTCTGACCCAGTATCAGCCCCTGGAGCTGAATGAGTATATCGGCAACGGTCAGCCCTGGAACCTGAACAAGACCCATTCCTGCGCCCAGGTTCTGCCCCCCTACGAGCGTCACGACAAGAAATCCGGCTGGTACAAGGGTACCGCCAACGCCATTTACCAGAACATCGACTTCGTGGATCGCTTTAACCCCGACTATGTGGTGATCCTCTCCGGCGACCACATCTATAAGATGGACTATGCCGCCATGGTGGCCTACCATGAAAAGCACAAGGCCTCCTGCACCATCGCCGTGCGAAGCGTCCCCCTGGCGGAGGCTTCCCGTTTTGGTATTCTGAACACCAACCCCGACAACACCATCTACGAGTTCGAGGAAAAGCCCGCCAAGCCCAAGTCCACCAACGCTTCCATGGGCATTTACTGCTTCAACTGGCAGGTGCTGCGGGACGCTCTGATCGCCGATGAAGAAAACGCAAGCTCCTCCAACGACTTTGGCAAGAACATCATCCCGAGTCTGCTGGCCGCCGGTCACAAAATGATGGCCTATCCCTTCGACGGCTACTGGAAGGACGTGGGGACCATCGATTCTTTGTGGGAAGCCAACATGGATCTGCTGGGCAAGGATCCCGCCTTCCAGCTCCGTGGGGACAAGCGCTCCACCATCTATGCTCGTAACTCCGCCATGCCGTCCTCCTACATCGATGAGCAGGCCGAGATCGTCAACGCCTTCGTGGCCGAAGGCTCCGAGGTTTACGGCACCGTCCACCACAGCATCATCTCCATCGGCTGCACGGTCGGTGAAGGCGCGCTGGTAGAGGACAGCGTTGTCATGCCCGGCGTGGTCATTGAGTCCGGCGCCATCGTCCGCCACGCCATTCTTGGCGAGGATTCCAGGGTCTGCAAGAACGCCATCGTGGGCGGTGCTTACGCCGACGGGGAAAAGAAGAAAATCAGCGTCACGTCCAAGGGCGCTGTCGTGGAAGCCAACACCGTGCTGAAGCCCGGTGACATGCTGTAACAGGAGGAAAAATGCAATGAACGTAACAGGTATTGTATTTACCAACGACGCGAGCCTTGGCGAGCTGACCACCAAGCGCACCATGGCCTCCCTGCCCTTCGGCGGCCGCTACCGTCAGGTGGACTGGGCGCTGTCCAATCTGGCTTGCGCCGGTGTCCGTCATATCGGTATCATCTCCCGCCACAACTACCAGTCCCTGATGAACCACATCGGCGACGGCGAGGAATGGGGCTTGGAGCTGGAGGAAGGCGGTCTGGAATTCCTGACTCCCTACGCCCAGTCCGAAATCCACCGCTACCGGGGCAAGCTGGAGTCTCTGGCCAGCGCCATGGACTTTCTGGCCTACGGCCCCGAGGACGAGCTGGTCATCATGACCGACTCCGCCATTCTTTCCAACATCGACCTGACCAAGGTCATCACCGCCCATGTCAAGAGCGGCCGGAACATCACCGTGGTCACCAAGGCCGGCATCTGCAACGGCGAAAAGATGATTGATCTTGCCATGAAGCTGGATGGCAAGGGCAATGTGACCGATATGCTGGTGGACTTTGCCGCCCCCGCCGACTATGTTGCCTCCATGGACATTTTCGTGGTGGGCAAGAAGTGGCTCATGCAGCAGACCAAGGAAATGATCGCCCGGGACAAGTTCCACATGGATCGTGACCTGGTCCTGGGTGGCTGGCAGCGGGGCAAGGTCTCCGTCAACGTCTATCCCTTCGACGGCGCCGCCCTGTACAACGAGTCCGTGGAGGAATATTTCAAAAACTCCATGGCGCTTATCGACCGGGACATCCGCCACGACATGTTCGGCGGCAACCACCCCATCTACACCAAGGTTCGTGACCGTGTCCCCTCCTACTACGGTGAGGAATGCCAGATCGCCAACTGTCTGGCCGCCGATGGCTGCATGCTGGAGGGCAACGTCAAGGAGAGCATTCTGTTCCGCCAGGTCACCATCGCCCCGGGCGCGGACGTGGAAAACTGCGTCATCATGAACGACTCCGTGGTTGGTGAGGGCGCGGAACTGAAATACGTCATTCTGGACAAGGACGTCACTGTCACCCCGGGGGCAAAGCTCATTGGGACAAAGAAGAGTCCTGTCATCGTCAAGCGGGGGGAAACCGTATGAAAATTGCCATCTGCGCCTCTGAGGGCGCACCCTATGCCAAGTCCGGCGGACTGGGCGACGTAATGGAGGCTCTGCCCTCCGCCCTGGCCCGCATTGCGGGCAACGAGGTCGTGCTGTTCCTGCCCTACTATAACAAAATCAAGACCAACACCGCCTATATGGTGGAGCGAGTTGCAGAGATCCGGGTGCAGCTGGGCTGGCGGCAGCAGTACTGCGGCATCATGAAGCTGACCAACCGAAATGACGGCGTGCAGGTCTATTTCCTGGACAATGATTATTACTTCGGTGCCCGCACCGGCGCGATTTACGGGGACATGGACGACGGCGAGCGCTTTGCCTTCTTCTCCCGGGGCTGTCTGGACGCCATGATCGCCCTGAACTTCATCCCCGAGATCATCCAGTGCAACGACTGGCAGACCGCCTGCATTCCCATTTATCTCAAGGCCATGTACCACGACGCCTTCTATAAGACCCGCTGCATGTACACCATCCACAACATCGAATATCAGGGCTGGGCAAACGCCGGGTTCTTTGACGATGTGCTGGGTCTTCCCTGGGAGTACCGTCCCACCCTGGACATGAGCAACTCCGTCAACGTGATGAAGGGCGCCATCGAGACTGCCGACCTTGTGACCACCGTGTCCGAGACCTACGCCCGGGAGCTGATGTATCCCTACTATGCCCACGGTCTGGACTGCGTCCTTGCGGGCAACGCCTGGAAGCTCACCGGCATCACCAACGGCATCGACGTGAACACCTTCAACCCGGAGACCGATCCCGCGCTCCCCGCCCACTACAATTCCGAGACCTTTGTGGAGGGTAAAGCCGCCGTGAAGGCCGCCCTGCAAAAAGAAGTGGGTCTGCCCGTCAAGCCTGACGTGCCGCTGATGGTCATGGTCACCCGGCTGGCCGGTCACAAGGGTCTTGACCTGCTGTGCTACATTGCCCGGCGGCTGATGTGGGAGGAGGACGCCCAGCTGCTGATCCTCGGCACCGGGGAAGCCCAGTACGAGAGCTTCTTCAAAGATCTTGCGGGTCAGTTCCCCGATCAGGTTTCCGCCCAGATCACCTTCAATCTGGGGCTTGCCGCCCGGATCTATGCCGGCGGCGACATTTACCTGATGCCCTCCAAGTCCGAGCCCTGCGGCCTGAGCCAGATGAACGCCATGCGCTACGGCACCGTACCTGTGGTTCACGCCACCGGCGGCCTGAAGGACACCGTTCCCCCCGCCGACGAAAACGGCGAGGGCGGTCTGGGCTTCACCTTCCAGAGCTACAACGCCGACGATTTCTTCGCGTCGCTGAAGCGCTGCCTCGGCCTGTACAATCACAACCGGGATGCCTTCCGCGCCCTGCAAAAGCGGGACATGGAGACGGATTTCAGCTGGGACGTCCCCGCCGGACGGTACATGGAGCAGTTCCGGAACATGCTGAGCTGGTAATCCGCACTATAATACAAGAAATCCACCGTATTGGCCTCGGCCATACGGTGGATTATTTTCTGCGCTGCCTGTGAAAACAGCTTTACAATGGGGATCCGCTGTAATCAGCCCTTGGACGCCCTCCCATATTTTTCTTCCATTTCCTTTGTATGGGCGTGAAGCAGCTCCAGCGCCCGCGCCTGGACGCAGGGCAGCGACCCCACATCCGTATCCGCAAACTCCCGTTTGATTCTGGCAGACGCCGCCGCGTGGCTGTCGCCGGCTTTGCTTTCGTCCGCTTCCGATAGGAACTTTTGCAGCAATCCCAAATCGCCGGAGTAATGCAGCTCCACAAGCTTTGCTCGGTATTCCAACTCCGCCGGGGTGATTCCCGGAAATTGCTTCATATCCACAGTGTGCTGCGCTTCGTGCTTCAGCAGAGAAACTAGGAACCGCTCGCTCTCAAAATCATAGGCCTGCTCAACGCAGTTGATCGTACCATCGGGCGAAGCCCAGCCCCCTGTCCCGTACCGGCCAAAGGTCAGGTAGTCCATCCAGCTCCGGAATACAAAACCCTTGAGAATATTGACGGTGTATTCCGCCGTTCCCTCCGGCAATTCGACCCGGTAAACGGTGGGAACCGTATCCCGCCAGATATAGGGGCCGTAATAGCCCTGGGTTTTCCCGAAGACTGCATGATAGCCCTCCGCTTCAAACGTCGATCGGAGCCGCTCCGTCAACTGGGCTTCCTCCCCATCCGGCATATTCAGGAGGGCTTTCAGCCCCGCCAGCAGCTTGTCAGCGGCATCCGTCTCCGGGAGACCGCAATAAAAGGTATCCCGGAAATAAATCTGGTACAAGCGCAGAATATCGTTGAGCGCGTCCGGGATCTCAAAGGTGCGGTATTCACAGTTTTCAAAAATCGCCACATACGCGGGAAGAACGTCCTTGAACACCTCGTGGTCGCGCATGTATGCAATGGCGCCTTTGATGTCTCCGTTCAGAAAAAACTGGCTGATCTGCATGGCTGCCCTCTCCTCCGTAAAATCGATTTCTCATGCCTACAGTATAGCAGAAAACCCGGGAAAGTCCACTGTTTATGCAAACGGGCGCGGGCTTTCCAAAATATCTTCCTCCCGCGCTTCCCTTTTCCGGGAAAATGGTTTATAATGGATAAAACGAGTTTACCACAAGGAGACCGCCATGAGAATCCTTTACGACAGCAAGCAGCCCCAGTTCAAGACCCCCTTCGGCACCCTGACACCGGGGCAGGTCTGCACTCTGCATATCCACATCCCCGCCTCCGTCCTGACGACGGAGGTCACCTGCGTCTTTAATCACGAGGACGGCTCCTGGGCGCAGAACGCTGCTCTGACGTTCCAGATGAAAAAGGGCGCGTATGACGTTTTTGAGGGGCAGTTTTCCATCCCCTGCCCCGGCCTGTTTTTCTACTA
>CAKTKX010000061.1 GCA_934572365.1 uncultured Oscillospiraceae bacterium | reverse complement strand
ATTGCAGACTTGTGCTGCAATACCTGTATGTTCCCGCGGAGGCGGAAACCCCTGCAGAACCGACGGCGGAGACGCAGGCGGTCGAGGAAACACCTCCCGCAACTACCGAGGAAGTCCCGGAGGAGACCCGGAGCGAGGAAAAAAAGGTCATCTCTACCGTTCCGCTGTACTTCCAGGACGATTACCCCTACACCATGTACGGCAGCGGCACCATTGCGACCAGCGGATGCAGCATCGTTTCCCTGGCCATGGTGGCAAGCTATTTAACCGACCATGAATATACTCCCGACGAGTTGGCGCATTATTTCGGCGGACGGGCGATCAACAATGTTGCCAGGCTGGAGTATGGCAACAAAATGCTCCAGCTTGCCTGCGAGAAGGCGGAAAATTGGCATGTGGTTTACAAAGCGCTGCAGGAGGGGCAGGTTGCCATCGTGCTGATGGATCACGATTCCATCTTCACCAATTCCCAGCACTTCATTGTCCTGACCGGCATCAACGAGAACGGAAAGATCACGGTCAACGATTCTAACCGGGATAACTACAATTTCTGGCAGCTGAAGAACGGCTTTGAGGAAGGCTTCGACCCGGAGGACATTTTGCTGGGCTACAACGGCGCGTGGATTTATGACAAGAGCGCTATGCCGGAGGAACCTTTCATTTACTACGAGGAGACCCCTGTGCGGGGCGAGCCCCGGTATTCCGACATTGAGCTGAGCCAGGACGATATTAAGCTTCTGGCAAAGGTCGTCTGGGTGGAAGCCCAGGGCGAGTGCGCCGAAGGCCAGCAGGCCGTCGCGGAGGTGGCGCTGAACCGGATCGCCTCCGGTGATTTCCCCGATAACCTCCATGACGTGATCTACGGGCAGGGGCAGTTCCGCTCTGTCCCCCGCCTGGACAAGGCGGAACCCTTCCAGGCACAGTACGAGGCCATTGAAAGGGCGATTTACGGCCCCTACATTTTGCCGAAGGAAGTGGTGTATTTCGCCACAAAGCCCACCAACAGCAACGTCTGGGGACAGATCGGCGGACATATCTTCTGCTATGGGAACGACTACATCGCCGCGGCGGAGAAATAAACAGCCCGGAAAATGAAATTTGACCCCCGCCGTGCGGCGGGGGTTTCCTGCGCAATAAAAAAGCTCTGCCGGAAGGCAGGGCAGTTGACAAAATAAAAGATTTGGGATATAGTATGGATACAGGGGTGCTACCAGTAGGTCGGTTCCCCAGTAGATTACAAGAAGTAACCGCGGCTTGGGGAAGTTGGGCGGTTACTTCTTCTTATTATCATGTATCTGGATAACCAGAGAGACAATAGCGACAATGACCATACAGAAAGCGAATAACTCTTCCCATGTAACCATATCTGCCGTCACCCCCCTTCTAACAGGGGGCAAAGAAGCATCACCCCCGAAAAAATCGAGGGGAACCGCCTACCGGGGTACTGGTAGCACCACCGATAGCGTAGCACAAATTTCGACAGATTGCAAGAAAAAAGAGCGGGGCATATCGCGCAGCAATGCGGCGATATGCCCCGCCCGGTTTTTACCGGGATGTCCGCAGACCTTACCGGTCAGCGGATATCATACACAGACTTGATCATCAGATTCTCTTCCAGCTCCTCTGCGCTGTGTGAGGTCTGCACTGTCACGCGGTAGGGTTCAGGGGTGGTGAGGGCGAAGAAATTGTCGGACAGAACACAGTCAAAGCCCCGGAAGTCCAGGAATACGCCCTTGGCAAATACATCGGATTGAACGGAGATCTCCGCCCCGCCGGGGATGGGGGCGACCCGGACGTCAAACGCCGGTTTGTGCCACTGAAAATGCTTGGCAGGTACCAATAGCTCCACCTGGCGCATGAGGAAACGACCCTGTTCGTCGTACAGGTCGGCATACAGGAAGGTATCGTAGGGGTCGGGGGAGTCCACGCGATAGGTCAGTACGTCCCGGGAGGACAGCGCTTCTACCTCTACGTCTTTGCCGGTTTCATCCAGCACGGTCAGATCGCCCCGGCACATGGCCAGGTGGATGCGGCCGCGGAAACCGGCGCGGGTCTCATTGGCGATGTTGACGGTGAGGGAACCGTTTTCCAGAAACAGCCCCATGGCCACGGGGGCGTAGAATTTCCGGGCGGCGTAGTGCAGTGCTTTGTAGCGCCCGAAGCAGTCCACGCTGGACCAGGAGGCCACCGGCCAGCAGTCGTTGAACTGCCAGTAGGTCGAACCCATGCAGTACCCCCGCTGACGGCGGAAATGCTCCACGCCGTATTTGATGGCGTCCGCCTGGAGCAGCTGAGATGCGTACACCAGATTCTCAAAGGTGGCGGGATAGAGGTAGTTGTCCGCCAGATAGCGCAGGATTTTCCCGTTGCCGCCCCGGCACTTCTGGTGGTTCTCCATGACCCGGGAGAAGCAGTTCAGGTCTTCCTCCCTGGCGAAGGTGCGGATGGTCTTCATGGAGGGGAAGCTCTCGAAGCCGTATTCGGAGCAGAAGCGGAAGCGTTTTTGCCGGTAGGTGGTAAAGGGGACGCCGCCGTGCCAGACCTCCCAGTAGTGGGTGTCGCCCTTGGCGGGGTTGTCCGGATCGTCAAAGCCGCCGCCGGAGGAGGGGCTGGACGGCCAGTAGTAGGTATCCGGCGCGTAGGTCTCGCACAGCTCCGGTAGCAGATGGCCGTACAGGCGGGTGTAGTCGTCCCGCACCAGTTGATTGTCCCGGGAGCCCCAGTTGATGACGCCGCTTTCCATTTCGTTGTTGCCGCACAGCAGGGCGAGGGAGGCGTGATGGTGCAGCCGCTTCAGGTTGCAGATGGCCTCCTGGGTGAATTCCTCGGCCATTTCCGACGTCAGATAGATGTTGGCGCAGGCGACCATGAAGTCCTGCCACACCAGCAGACCGTACTGATCGCACAGCTCGTAGAAGCGGCTGTCGGGGTAGTACCCGCCGCCCCAGACCCGCAGGGTGTTGAAGTTGGCGTCCATGGCCTGACGGACGATGGTTTCCCACCGCCGGTCGGTGACCCGGCTGAGCAGACTGTCCATGGGAACCAGATTCGCGCCCATGGAGAAGATCTTCACGCCGTTCAGCACAAAGCAGAATTCGCTGCCCTTGCCGTCTGCGTCCGGTTCCGTGCTGACGGTGAGGGTGCGCAGGCCGAGCTGCTTGTGGCTGCGGTCAATGACCTGACCGCCGTGGACAAGTTCCACATCCAGGTCGTAAAGGGGCTGGTCACCGTAGCCCCTTGCCCACCACAGCTTCGGGCTGTCCACTTTGATAATCCCGTGGCCGTCTTTCAGAAGAACGCGCTTGCCGTCGAAGTTCGCGTAGATCTCGCACCCGGCGCGGCATTTGGTGGACACTTCCAGCTCCACCGAGACATTGCCGCTTTCGTGATGCTGGCGGACGGCCACGCCGTCTAAACGGTCGACGTCCCAGCCGTTCAGTTCCACGCTCCGGAAAATGCCCATGTCCGGCAGGGTGGGACCCCAGTCCCAACCGGACTGGTACATGGCCTTGCGCAGATGGGCGGCGCCGGGGAGGGTGTCGCCGTCGTTCATGTACAGGTAGTGCTTGTGCTGCTGCTGGGCGAAGTAGCGCCGGGGGGACTTGAATTCCAGCCGGAGGGTGTTTTCCCCGGCTGTCAGCAGGGGCTTGACCTCGTAGACGTATTCCCGGTGCATATTTTTGACCTTGCCCAGCAGGGCGCCGTTCAGGTAGATATGGCAGATGGTGTCAAGTCCATGGAACGTTAGCTCGATATGCTCCCGGGCAAGCAGGGCGGGCGGAGCGGAGAAAACGGATTCAAAGACGCAGTCCTTTTCGGCCAGGTATTGCAGCTCCCGTTCATTTATGCCGTAGAAGGGGTCGGGGATTTTTTTGTGGTCGTAAAGCACGCTGTACATGGTGCAGGGCGCCTGACAGGGCAGCGGCTCATAGCCGTCGTAGAATAGTGTCCAGTTTTGAATATTCATGAAATCTCCTCCATGTTCGGGGTTTGCTGTTATTATGACGCAAA
This sequence comes from uncultured Oscillospiraceae bacterium, assembly GCA_934572365.1. Lineage (GTDB taxonomy): Bacteria > Bacillota > Clostridia > Oscillospirales > Oscillospiraceae > Faecousia. The sequence goes on along the minus strand of CAKTKX010000061.1, from coordinate 3,812 downwards.
ACGGCGGCGGTTTCAAGTCCCAATATTCCGGGGCGGCTGTTGGGAAAGAAAGAAGGTCGGAAACCGCAAATTTCGCAAAAAAAGGATTGCCAAACGGTGCAAAGCATGTTATAATGCTCCGTGTGTCCGGCCGAAGGGCGCCGCGCCAACATTGGGATGTCGCCAAGCGGTAAGGCACCAGACTTTGACTCTGGCATTCGTCGGTTCAAATCCGGCCATCCCAGCCAAATCTGATCCGCTAGCTCAGTTGGCAGAGCAACTGCCTTTTAAGCAGTGGGTCCGGGGTTCGAATCCCCGGCGGGTCACCAGCTCCCGGTGCGAAAGCACCGGGAGCTTTGTATAATGCCCTTGTTGGAAAGCGAAAGGCCGCCCGGGAATTGGATGGGTGATCGTAAAATAGTGAATGGAGCGTATCGGCAAAGATACGCTCCATTTTTCATGCCAACTGCGGCACCCCCTTGGCTCTCCCTCCGGGAGAGCTGTCACCGAAGGTGACTGAGAGGGTGTTGCACCCCTACGTACCCTCTCCGTCCTCGCTTCGCTCGTCCACCTCTCCCATAGGGAGAGGCAAGGGGTGCGGTTCATTATTCCACTGCCCTTGGTAACTGCCGGGGTTTGCCGTCCCTGGCCGCCTTATCATTTAATAAACTCTTAATCTCCCCCCGTATTGACAAATCCTGTATCCTGGGTTATCCTAACCGTACTAGTACAACTAATACAGTTAAGGAGGAATACCATGGTACACTTGGATTACCGGGACTCCCGGCCGATCTATGCGCAGATCGTGGACGGATTCCGGGAGCAGATCACCGGCGGCGTGCTGCGGCCGGGAGAGAAGCTGCCCAGCGTCCGGGATCTGGCCGCGCAGCTTGCCATTAACCCCAATACCATCCAGCGCGCTTACCGGCGGCTGGAGGCAGAGGGGTGGATCGCCACCGTGCCGGGAAAGGGCTGCTTCGTCTGCGGCGACGGGGAAATCAGAGAACGGGAGAAAAAACGGCTGCTGCTGAGCTTCGACGAAGCCGCCGCAGCGCTGCTGACCATGGGCGCGAGCCACGGCGAGCTGGTGGCCAGGATCGAGAAGGGAGAACACAGACATGCTTGAAATGAAGAATGTGACCAAGACCTTCGGCACCTTTAAGGCGCTGGACGACCTGACCCTGACTGTCCCCAGCGGGCGGGTCTACGGCCTCGTCGGCCCCAACGGCGCGGGCAAGTCCACCGCCATCCGGCACCTCACCGGTGTCTACCGCCCGGACAGCGGCAGTGTCACCATGGATAACCAGCCGATCTACGAAAATCCCGCCGTGAAGGCGACCATCGGCTATATCCCCGACGAAATTTTCTACTACCCCTCCGCGACGCTGGAGGATATGCGAAAGTTCTACCGGGGCATTTACCCCACCTTTGACGACCAGCTTTTTGACAAGCTGTACGACGTGTTCCAGCTTCCCAAGCGGACGCCCATCCGCCGTTTTTCCAAGGGAATGCAGAAGCAGGCGGCGTTCCACCTGACCGTCTGCACCCGCCCCAAAACGCTGATCCTGGACGAGCCGGTGGACGGCCTCGACCCGGTGATGCGGCGGCAGGTCATGGGCCTGATTCTCTCCGACGTGGCGGGGAACGGTACCACGGTGCTGATCTCGTCTCACAACCTGCGGGAGCTGGAGGACGTGTGTGACTACGTGGGCATCATGAACCGAGGCAAAATGCTGCTGGAAAAGAGCCTTGCGGACATGCAGGGCAGCACCGTGAAATTGCAGCTGGTGGGCGACGCCCCTCAGGAGCTGGACATTCTCAACGCGACGGTTTCCGGACGCTTAAAGACCCTGATCGTCCGGGGCGAGGCCGAGGAGGTCGGCGCGAAAATCGCGGCGTGCAAGCCCGCGTATTTTGATGTGCTGCCCTTGTCCCTGGAGGAAATCTTCATTTACGAGCTGGGAGGCGTGGACTATGAAATCAAAGACATCCTTCTTTAATAAAACCGTGTTCAAAAAGAACCTGACCCGGTTCGCCCCGGTGATGGCGGTGTACACCCTGTGCCTGATTCTGGGCATGATGATGCTGTATCAGATCAATGAGGAAATGGGACGGACGTTCTGGTTTGCTTCCCGGATAGCCGGGAACCTTCAGCTCATGGGTCTGGTGAACCTGCTTTTTGCGCCGCTCGTCGCCATGCTGCTGTTCGGCGACCTGTACAATTCCCGTATGTGCAACGCCCTGCACGCCATGCCCATGCGCCGGAAGACGCTGTTTGTGACCAACGTGGTCTCCGGGCTGCTGTTCTCCATGATCCCCACGGCGGTGATGGCGCTGCTGTCCGTGCCGCTGCTGAACGCCACCATTGTGGAAAACGCGTGGCAGATCGCGCTTTTATGGTACGCCGGCACCAACCTGCAATTCATCACCTTCTTCGGCGTGGCGATTTTCTGCGCGTTCTGCACCGGTAACCGCTTCGCCATGGCGGTGGTGTACGCGGTGCTGAACGGCGGCGCGTTTATCCTCTACTATATTATCAATACCCTTTACACGCCCATGCTCTTCGGCGTGGTCACGCCGGACAGGTGGGTAAGCCTGCTGACGCCCGTGGCGGATATGACCAACGGCGCTTATGTGGAGGTGGAGAACTTTCACCAGCTGTCGCTGCGGTTCTACGGCCGGGAAAGTGAGATGGTGGCGGCGTTCAGCGTTGACGGGGGAAAGTTTACCTCTCTGCTGATCTACGCGGCGGTGGGCATCGTCTTTGCCATTGTGGGACTGCTCCTGTACCGGAAGCGGGATCTGGAATGCGCCGGGGATGCCATCGCGTTCCCCATTTTGCAGCCGCTGTTCCAGTTGGTCTGCGCCGTGGGCATCGGCACGCTGGCGGTTATGGGTGTGGAAACCTTCCTCGCGTACAGAATCGGCGCCGGTATTTCCATGCTGTATCTGCTCCTGTTCTGCGGCGGCGCCGCCGGATGGTTTGGCGGAAAGATGCTCCTGAAGCGCGCCACCCGGGTGTTCCAGCTGCGCAGCTGGATCGGTCTGGGGATTCTGACCGCCATGGTCGCCGTGAGCCTGGTCGCTACCCGCTTTGACGTGCTGGGCATTGAAGACCGCATCCCGGATGTGGAGGACGTCAGCTCCGTGACCCTGAATTTTGACGGCCTGGAGCTGACAAGCGAGGAAGACATCCGGAGAATCACCACCCTCCACGCCATGGCGCTGGAAGACCGCATCGAGGACTACTGCGATTATCCGCTGGCCTACATCCTGCACCGGGAGGAAAAGGAAAAGCACCCGGTCATGCCGGAGGGCGGCTTCGTCTACGGCGAGGGCGGCTACAACGCGGACGGGCCGATGCTGACTGTGGACAATATCACCATCTATTACAAGCTGAAAAACGGCTGCACCATGACCCGTAACTACAACATCTGGGCAAATCTGGACGAGGGCAAGATCGTAAAAGAGTACACAAGCCGCTGGGAACAGGTATGGAAGCAGTCACGGTACGGCTATCAGGATGGCTTTAACCCGGAGGATATCACCTCCATGAACATCGGAGACATGACTCTGCATGAATACCAGATCACGCCGGAGCTGGTGGAGTCTCTGCTGGCCGCTATCAAGGCCGACTGCGACGAGCGCACCATGACCCAGAGAAGTGCTTACCATCTGGGATATTTCTGGGAGTACGACAAGTACAACGAGGAGCTGTACAAGACAAAGTCCCTGACAATATCCCTCTGGGGGGAGAACGATGTGTATGCCACCGGCGCGTACCTGTCCGTCTTTGCCGACTCCGCGCATACGCTGGAGTGGATGCGGGAGCA